>NZ_JBFTPD010000014.1:0-173670 GCF_056398305.1 Rhizobium sp. 01T444 | reverse complement strand
ATATCAGACGGGTCGAGGCGCCGGCGCTGACGCCGCGCGCCCTCATCTCGGATGCCTATAGCAATGCCGATATCTGGGTGCAGGAACAGCTTTCCGAAACCGATCCACCGCTCGTACTGCGGCCGGAAACGACGCCCTCTAGCTACGTCTACATGCAGCACATTCTCGGCAATCATTCCAGAACGCGCCTGCCTCTCTGCGTCTGGCAGGCCGGTCGATCCTACCGGCGCGAGCAGGAGCAGCCGACCAAGCACATGCGCCTGAAGGAATTCTGGCAGCTGGAATTCCAGTGCGCCTACACGGCCGACAGCGGCAACGATTACCACGCCGCTTCGCTGGAGCCCGTGCGCCGCATGATTGCCTCGCTCATTCCGCTGCCGACCCGCATCGTGCCCTCCGACCGCTTGCCTGCCTATTCGCAGACGACAGTCGATGTGGAAGTGGATAACGGCGACAAATGGATGGAAGTCTGCTCGATCTCCCGCCGCACGGATTTTCCCGAACGCTACAGGACGCAGCCGAAAAAGGGTCCGGCCGTCGAGCACGACGTTCTCGTCCTCGAAATCGCCATCGGCCTTGATCGCTGCGTCTACAACTGGAACGTGGCAACCAGTCTGTAAGGGAATGCGGGCCGGGGTCCATTAGGGGATCCGGCTCGCATTTTAAATATGGTTTTATTTATATGTATTGTCGCCCTAAACGACGGCTTCAGCTATCAACCCATGTCGCCAGGCAGAGACCGTCCCTGAAGCTCGCGGAAGATCGAACACCATTGCGGGTGCTCCATATCGTGAAGGACCTCGGCCTCACCAGGCGTGACCCATTGCATCGCCGTATGTTCATCACCAAGCAATACAGGCTCTTCGCCCTGCCATTCGCTCACCAGAAAGAGATGGTAGGTGGTACCGTGTTCGACATGCTTGGCGACCTTTCGAAACCGCAACGGGGTCAGGCCGATCTCCTCTTTTGCCTCGCGCACCATCGCCGCCTCGGGGCTTTCGCCGGTTTCAACATGGCCGCCGATCAGATCCCAGCAATCCGGAAAGCGCTCTTTGTGCCCTGCTCGCAGGACCATCAGAACCCGGCCGTCCCGCCAGAAGATGGCGCATGCAATATCAGTCAAAGACATTCCCTTCGATGCGTCCGCAATCTGTCTCGACAACAGGTGAAGTCACGTCCCCTTGCCTTGCCGAAGCTTGTCATCGTCGGCCACTGTGCGAATCCGCGCAGGCGCCACGCGATGGAGAAACAGTCCTTGGAAATTCCCGAACAGTTTCATGTATCCGAAACATCAGGCTGGCTGGTGAACCATCGCATCAATTCCGCCCTGCCCGGCTATCTCATGGTCAGCTCGCGAAGCTTCACCAACGACCTGTCGGAACTCTCGCCCGAAGCCCTCGCCGAACTCGGCCCGCTAATCGCAAGGGCGCAGACCGCTCTCGGCACGGTGCTCGGCGCAAAACGCGTCTACATTGGTCGCTATGGCCACGCGCCGGGCTACCCCATCCATTTCCATATCATCCCGATCTATCAATGGGTGGAAGACCTCTTCTGGCAGGACGAGCGCTATCGCCTGCTCCAGACCTTCGCCGAAGGCCCCGGCGAAACGCCGACCGATGGTGCCGAGCTGACCTTCTTCGTCTGGCGGGAATTCTGCGAGCGGGCCGATCCGCCGCCGATAAAGGGGCCATCCATTACCGAAACCATCGAATTGCTGAGAAAGATATTGCGCGCATGACATTTGCAGACCAGGCATTCACGATATCGGCCGATCATATCCATTGCCGCCTTGCCGGGAGCTTCCACCTCTCCGATCCGGTCGAGGCGCTGCGGAAGGCTGGCTGGGATCGCTTCCTCGCCAAACACCCAGCCGCCTTCGACGGACAGCTTCTGCGCATGGCAGAGCATCGCATCGAAGATAACAGGCTGACCATCACAGCGCAGAGCACTTGCTTTTCCGCCTATGTGGCGACCCGCCATGCCGGCTTTGCCGAGGAGCATCCGCAGGCCGAGCGCGCCGACCCGCTCGGGCTTACCGTCGTTCTTGTCACCGCAGACCAGCAGGTGATCGTCACCAGGCGAAGCCTCACTGCCGAGCAAAATCCCGGCGCTCTCTATCTGATCGGCGGCTACGCGGAGCCAGCGAAAGGTGAAGAGATCGATCTCTTCGACGAGGCGGCCCGTGAGCTTGCCGAGGAGGTTGCCGTTACCGATCTCGCGCGCTCCTCAGCCTTCGCCATCGGCCTCGCCTACGATCCGGTCTACTGCCATCCGGAGCTTTTCCTGATGGCATCAAGCCGCTCTACCGCCGCCGAAATCCTCGGCGGCGCCCGCCATGCGCCCGACCGTAACGAGGCAGCCGAACTCTTCGCATCACCGCTGAGTGACATCCTGAACAACGAGGATTTCATGCCCGGCTCTGCCAAAACGTGGAGCTTCCTCAAGGCCCAGGCTTTCCTGCAGCAGCATTTCCGCGCGCGCAATGCCCTGTAACATCGGGGAGCGGTCGCCTATGTGACATAGGCGCCCGCCCCCGATCGCATCACGGTTTCGGCCGCAACAGCACGTGCTTCTTCCGGCCGACCGACAAGCGGATGACGCCACCCTCCATATCCGCATAGCCGAGCCGCATGGTTTCATCGCTGACGCTGCGGCTATTGACCCGAACCCCGCCACCAAGGATCAGCCGGCGCGCCTCGCTTTTCGACTTAACAAGCCCGGCGGTCACAAGCGCGTCCGGCAGTGGCAGGCCTTCACGAAGCCCTTCGCCGGTCACCATGACAGTAGGCAGCCCCGCGGCAGCTTCGCCGTCTTCGAACATGCGGCGAGACGTTTCGGAGGCCTCTGCCGCGGCATCTACGCCATGGCAGAGCTGTGTCACCTCATCCGCCAGCACCTTCTTCGCCACGTTGATTTCGGAGCCGCTCAGCATTTCCAGCCGGGCGATCTCGTCAAGCGGCAACTCGGTGAAGAGCCGCATGAAGCGGCCGACATCAGCATCCTCGGTATTGCGCCAGAATTGCCAGAACTCATAAGGCGAAAGCCGGTCGGCATTCAGCCACACCGCGCCCGCAGCACTCTTGCCCATTTTCGCGCCCGAGGCGGTCGTCAAGAGCGGCGCCGTCAATCCGAACAGCGTTCGCCCGCCGGCCCGGCGCCCGAATTCCACGCCGCTGAGGATATTGCCCCATTGGTCCGAACCGCCGAGCTGCAGCAGGCAGGCATGCGTTTCGGCAAGCACACGAAAGTCATAGCCCTGCATGACCATGTAGTTGAATTCGAGCAGCGAGAGCGACTGCTCCCGCTCCAGCCGCTGGCGCACGCTTTCGGATGTCAGCATGCGGTTGACAGAAAAATGCGGGCCGACGTCGCGCAGGAAATCCAGGTATTTCAGATTGCCCAGCCAATCGGCATTGTTGACCATGAGCGCATCGGTCGGCCCGTCGCCGAAGGTGAGGAACCGTTCGAAGATGCGTCGGATGCCGGCAAGATTGCCGGCGATCTGCTCTTCGCTGAGCAAGGGGCGCGACGTATCGCGAAAGCTCGGATCGCCGAGCCGGGTCGTCGCCCCGCCCATCAGTGCGATCGGCCTGTTACCGGTCTTCTGAAACCAGCGCAGCATCATGATGGGGATGAGATGGCCGACATGCAGGCTGTCGGCCGTCAGATCGAAGCCGTTATAGGCTGTACCGCTCCCGGCACCGAGCCAGCTATCGAGCGCCTCGAGGTCGGTGCATTGCTGGATGAATCCGCGCTCCGAGAGAACACGCAGGAACTCCGACCGGGGTCTGGTGAATGGTTGGAAATTGAGGGTCACAAGGGTCTCCATGGGGGCCAATCAGGCCGGAGACCTTCTGCTGAAACACGCGCCGCCGACCGTGCGGCGTTTCGGGTGTCGTAGATGACCGTCGCCGCTCTATGGGAGCAGCGCGTAATACAGGCCGGAAAGGGTCGGTACACGGGTCATGCAGCCTGCATACAGGACCTGTGACCCGACCACAAGAGGGCTGATCAACGACGCACGGCACTAGGCAAGGCCGGCTGCGCGACGGCGGCCTCCATCAGATCGAGGATTCCGTCGGGAAAAATGATCTCGGTACTGCCGACCAGTTCCGCGGCCGACCACCAGTGATGATCGGCCATGACTTCCCGCTCCAAATCCGTCCAACCGCTGTCGGAGATCGCGCCGCGTTCGGCGCGCACGGCGAAGAACTGCTCCTCGGCCCACACTGTCTCGCCATCGGGCAGCCGCAGATCGAAGGACCGGCTGCCGATCGATGTTCCTACCTGCTCCGCATGAAGGCCTGTCTCTTCCCGCAGTTCGCGTAGAGCCGCCTCCTCAAACGTTTCCCCCTCCTCGAGCCCGCCGCCCGGTGTCGCCCAATATTGGCTGCCCGCAAGGGCGCCGGACCTGAAGACGAACTTGAACAGCAGGACGCAGTCGAACTGGTCGAGCAGAAGCAGCCGCGCAGACGGACGTGTTCGCATCAAACTTACCCTCTTGTGTCATCGCTCATCAGAATGGCAATGGAAGATAACTACAGCTTCCGGTTTAGAAAAACATCAAATAGTTCGCTTCGCCTTCCTCTTCGCAGTCGTCGTATTTCCGTGACAGGCACAGAGATGAGGGAGCGTGGACGAGCGCTTCTCCACAAACAAAAGGCCCGGCGCTGGGCCGGGCCTTTCAACTTAATTCGCTGCTCACTACTCGCCTTAAGCGTTGGCAGCCATCCGCTTCTCATCCCGGCCGCCTTTCATGCGCTCGGCCAGCAGGAATGCCAGCTCCAGTGCCTGGTCGGCGTTGAGGCGCGGGTCGCAATGGGTGTGGTAGCGGTCCTGCAGGTCCTCGGCCGTCACGGCGCGGGCGCCGCCGGTGCATTCGGTCACGTCCTTGCCGGTCATCTCGATGTGGATGCCGCCCGGATGCGTGCCTTCGGCGCGGTGGATCTGGAAGAAGCTTTCGACTTCCGAGAGGATGCGCTCGAAGGGGCGCGTCTTGTAGCTGTTGAGCGTGATCGTGTTGCCGTGCATCGGGTCGCAGGACCAGACGACCTTCTTGCCCTCACGTTCGACGGCACGAATGAGCTTCGGCAGGCTGTCGGCCACCTTATCGTGGCCGAAGCGGCAGATCAGCGTCAGGCGGCCGGCTTCGTTGGCAGGGTTCAGCGCGTCGATCAGTTCGATCAGGTTGTCTGGCTGCAGCGACGGGCCGCACTTGAGACCAACAGGGTTCTTGATGCCGCGGAAATATTCCACATGCGCATGGTCGAGCTGGCGTGTGCGGTCGCCGATCCAGATCATATGGCCTGACGTCGCGTACCAGTCGCCCGAGGTGGAGTCGACGCGGGTCAGCGCTTCTTCATAGCCAAGCAGCAGCGCTTCGTGGCTGGTGAAGAAATCCGTCTCGCGCAGGCTCGGATTGTTGTCCGGGGTGATGCCGATCGCCTTCATGAAATCCATGGTTTCGCTGATGCGGTCGGCAAGCTTGCGGTAGCGCTCGCCCTGCGGGCTGTCCTTGACGAAGCCGAGCATCCACTTGTGCACGTTGTCGAGATTGGCATAGCCGCCCATCGCGAAGGCGCGCAGCAGGTTCAGCGTCGCGGCCGACTGGCGGTAAGCGTCGAGCTGGCGCTCCGGGCTCGGGATACGGGATTCCGGCGTGAATTCGATGCCGTTGACGATATCGCCGCGGTAGCTCGGCAGCGACACGCCGTTCTGCGTTTCCATCGGTGCCGAGCGCGGCTTGGCGAACTGGCCGGCGATGCGGCCAACCTTCACGACGGGAAGCTGGGCGCCAAAAGTCAGCACGACGGCCATCTGCAGGAAGGCGCGGAAGAAGTCTCTGATATTGTCGGCGCCATGCTCCAGGAAGCTCTCGGCGCAGTCGCCACCCTGCAGCAGGAAGGCATTGCCTTCGGCCACATTGGCAAGCGCGCTCTTCAGGCGGCGGGCTTCCCCGGCAAAAACGAGCGGCGGATAGGTGGAAAGCACGGCTTCCGTCGCGGCCAGCGCAGCCGCGTCAGGATATTCCGGAACCTGCTGGATTGGCTTGCTCCGCCAGCTGCTCGGGGTCCAATTCTGTGCCATGTCACTCATCTGCTTCCCCATCCAGTTTGCCCCGGATGCCTGCCCGTTAAAGAATGCGGCGGCTTATAAACCTTTCGGCTCCCCTTGCCTAGCGCATTCGGCGCCCCGGGAGAGTTTCGATCGGCGGCTCGCAGCGTCACTCTGGCTGCGCCAATATGACATCGAAACTGGCGTTAAGACGATATATACCATGCTATTTTCCGGCTAATTTAGATTTCGAATGTACAGAATACCCTAATAAAATAGGGGTTCAGCATGGGTATCCTTTCGTCCGCTTTCCTTTCGGACCGGTCTGGCAATTTCGGCATCATGACGGCACTGCTGATGGTGCCGCTGGTCGGCTCTGCCGGTTTGGCGCTGGACTATGCCCATGCGCTGAGCCTGCGCACCCAGCTCTATGCCGCCGCTGATGCCGCAGCCGTCGGCGCCGTTTCCGAAAAATCGGATGCGGTGGCAGCCGCCATGACCATGAAGGGCAACGGCACCATCTCCGTTGCCAAGACGGATGCCCGCAGTATCTTCTTTTCACAGATGTCCGGTGAACTGACCTCGGTGCCTGTAGAGCTCAGCATCGATGTCACCAAGACGGCAAACAAGATCAATTCGTTCGTCTCCTTCAGCGCCTCCGTGCCCACCACCTTCATGCATGTCCTCGGCCAGGACTCAATCACGATATCGGGCACGGCGACGGCGGAATATCAGACCGCCTCCTTCATGGATTTCTACATCCTGCTCGATAATACGCCATCTATGGGTGTCGCCGCGACCCCGACCGATGTTTCCAAGCTGGAGGCCAAGACCGGCTGCGCCTTTGCCTGCCACCAGATGGACCAGGCCAGCAATAATTACACGATCGCCAAGAGCCTCGGCGTCGCCATGCGCATCGATGTGGTGCGCCAGGCAACCCAGGCGCTGACCGACACGGCCAAGACCGAGCGCGTCAGTGCCGATCAGTTCCGCATGGGCGTCTACACCTTCGGCACCAAGGCCGAGGATGCCAAGCTGACGACGATATCAGGCCTCACCTCGGATCTGACGCAGGTGAAGAACTATACGAACGCCGTCGACCTGATGACCATTCCCTATCAGAACTACAATCAGGACCAGCTCACCAGCTTCGACAGCGCCATGACGCAGATGAACACCATCATCGATCCGGCCGGCGACGGAACGTCGAACGTCAACCCGGAAAAGATCCTGTTCTTCGTGTCGGATGGCGTCGGCGACAGCTACAAGCCTTCGACCTGCACCAAGAAGACGACGGGTGGCCGCTGCCAGGAGCCCATCGATACGTCCTTCTGCAAGCCGCTGAAGGATCGCGGCGTCAAGATCGCCGTGCTCTATACGACCTACCTGCCGCTGCCGAGCAACGCCTGGTACAATACCTGGATCAAGCCCTTCCAGAACGAGATACCCACGCGCATGGCCGCCTGCGCCTCGCCCGGCCTCTATTTCGAGGTGTCGCCGACCGAAGGCATTGCCGATGCCATGAAGGCACTGTTCCTGAAGGTCATCCGCGCTCCGCGGCTAACCAGCTAACCACCCTTACCTGCCGCTCGTGCGGCAGGCATCATTTCATGAGAACAGATCAGACGCGCTGGCCGTCACGGATACGGTAGCTCGGCGCATACATGGTCACCAGCTCTTCGGCGGCCGTCGGATGCAGCGCCATGGTGCGGTCGAAATCATCCTTGGTGCAGCCGGCCTTCAGCGTGATGCCGAGGATCTGCGCCATCTCGCCGGCGTCGTGACCGAGGATATGGGCGCCGACAACCTTGCGGCTTGCGGCATCGACGATCAGCTTCATCATCATCTTTTCGGCCCGGCCCGAAAGTGTGGCCTTCAGCGGCCGGAACTGGGCGCGGTAGACTTCCAGCTCCTTGTAGCGCTTAGCCGCCTCTTCCTCGGAAAGGCCAACCGTGCCGATCTCCGGCTGCGAGAACACCGCCGTCGGGATCAGGTCGTAATCCGGCTTGGTCGGATTGTCCTTGTATTCCGTCTCGATGAAGCACATGGCCTCATGGATCGCCACCGGTGTCAGCTGCACCCGGTCGGTGACATCGCCAAGTGCATAGATACCGTCGACATTGGTACGCGAATAGTCGTCGACGATGATGGCGCCGCGCTCGTTCAGCGCAACACCCGCCTTTTCGAGCCCGAGCCCTTTCGTATTCGGATCACGGCCGAGCGCCAGCATGACGACACCGGCGTTGAGCGTGCCGTTCTTCAGCGTCTCGATGACGAGGCCGTCTTCGCCCTTCGTCACCTTCTGCATCACATCCTGGCAGAGGATGCGGATGCCCTTGGCAGCCATCGCCTCATGCAGCCCGCGCCGCAGGTCTTCGTCGAAGCGCGAAAGGATTTCGGTGCCGCGGTAGATCAGCGTCGTCTCGACGCCGAGTCCGTGGAAGATATTCGCAAATTCGACGGCGATGTAGCCGCCGCCGGCAATCAGGATCGATTTCGGCAGTTCTTCCAGATGGAAAGCCTCGTTGGAGGAAATGCAGAGCTCGTGGCCGGGCAGTGCCTCATGCGGGTTCGGCCTGCCGCCGGTCGCAATCACGATGGTCTTGGCGGTGACCGTTTCGCCTGTTTTCAGCAGCCTGATCGTATGCGCATCGACAAGTTCGGCGCGCGTCTCCAGGATTTCGGCATTGGCGCCGGCAAGTCCCTTCTTGTAGAGCCCTTCCAGCCGCGCGATCTCGCCATCCTTGGCGGCAATCAGCTTCTTCCAGTCGAACGAGCTTTCGCCGACCGTCCAGCCGAAGCCGGCTGCATCCTCGAAATGCTCGTGGAACTGCGAGGCGTAAACGAAGAGCTTCTTCGGCACGCAGCCGCGGATCACGCAGGTGCCGCCATAGCGGTATTCCTCGGCGATCGCCACCTTCTTGCCGAGCGAGGCCGCGACGCGCGCGCTGCGCACGCCACCAGAACCGCCGCCGATGACGAAGAGGTCGTAGTCGAAGGAAGGCATGATGATCTCCGGAGGGAATCGCTGGATGGGTGGTTCACATATAGGAGKGAGGATTAGAAAAACAAAAGCCCGGACGATGCCGGGCTTTTGCGAAAGGTGAAGGCGGCCTTACGGCTTGGCCGGTGCCGGTGCTGCGGTCGGAGCCGGCGTCGCCGGGCTGTCGGTCGGCGGCGGCGGAGCCTTGATGACCTTGGAGAGCTGGACATTGCTCTGCTTTTCGAGGTCGCGGGAAATGCCCTGCGCCCAGATGTCGGCAGCCTTGGCGGTTTCGCGCGAGGCAACCGGGCCGTCGCGCAGCAGCTTCTTGCCGACGTCGGAATTGTAGAAGTCGGCAATCGCCTTAAGCTCTTCGACCGAGAAGGCCTTGGCATAGGTCAGAGCCGCTTCCTTTTCGAGGTCGGCACGGCGCGGTGCCAGAGCCAGTGCCTGCGCATCGACGGTCGCGGAGATGACATCCTGATAGTTCGGCGAATCCTGGATGAGGCCAGCCTTCAGACGCTCGGCCAGACCCGGCAGGATGTTGTCATACTGGGTGGTTGCGCCGATGGCGTCCATGGCTGCGCGGGCAGCCTTCAGCTGCTCTTCGGACACTTCCTGCGCTCTTGCGGCAGAGCCAAAGGCAAGCCCGGAAAGAACGATGGTCGCAGCGGCAAGACGGCCAAGACCTGCAATGTTCATCATGAGTTTCTATGCTCCTGTTATCTGTTTGCCTGCAGCGTGCGGGCGCCTGCAGGACCGGCAATGATCGCAAGCGCCGCCATGTTGATGAAAAGCCCGTGCTCCACGACACCGGGTATGGAATTCAGTTCCCTCGAAAGCGCCTCTGCATCAGGAATGCGGCCAAAAGATGCATCGATGATGTGATGTCCGCCATCAGTCATAAACTCTCCGTCACCGGACTGACGTAACGTCAGTTCGCCGGAGAGACCAAGGCGTGAGGCGGTCCTTTCGATCGCGATGCGCGTCGAAACGAGGCCGAAGGGATTGACCTCGATCGGCAATGCGAAAGCGCCGAGCGTCTGCACCAGCTTGCTTTCGTCGGCAATGACGATCATCCGAGTCGAGGCTGCAGCGACGATCTTTTCGCGCAACAGCGCACCGCCGCCACCCTTGATGAGCCGCAAGTCTGCATCGACCTCGTCAGCGCCGTCGATGGTGAGATCCAGTTGTGGCAGCTCATCCAGCGATTTCAGGGGAACGCCGAGTTCGACGCAGAGCCGCGCGGTGCGCTCGGACGTCGGAACGCCTTCGACCTTGAAACCGGCTGCAACCTTTTCAGCGAGCACGCGAACGAATTCCTCCGCCGTGCTTCCGGTCCCGATTCCAAGACGCATGCCGTACTCAACATGGACAAGCGCGGCCTCAGCGGCCTTGATCTTCATTTCGCGGGCATCCATGCGCCGCCAGCTCCTGATATTGCGTTGGATGTGCTGTTTACACGGCTCGTATTGCAAACGAAAGCCAAAATCATCGTCCTGCGATTGAAAGCCACGCGTTTCGGCTGCGAGTTTTCTATCAGCCGTCCTGGCGTTGCTTTTCGCCTGTTCATCGCCTACTCCCGGATGATCCTACCCTGCAAAGAGGCATCACTTTGACCCCCGCTCCCGAAAATGCCCGCCAAGCTCTTCCCCAGAATAGGGCCCTTGTTATCTTCGATCTCGACGGTACGCTGCTCGACACCCATGTCGATCTGGTCGAAAGCCTGAACTACACGATCGCAGCGCTCAATCTTGAGCCCGTCACCTATGACGACCTGACGCATCTGGTCGGCCAGGGCGCCCGTGTGATGATCGAGCGCGCCTGCAAGCTGCAGGGCCGCCCGATCTCGCAGGAAGAGCTGCCGGCACTGGTGGAGCGTTTCGTGGCCCATTATAGTGCAAACATGCCGGGCCATACCGAGCCCTACCCCGGTGTCGTCGCCGCGATGGATAGCCTGAAGGCATCGGGCTATGCGCTCGCCGTCTGCACCAACAAGATGGAAGGGCTCGCGACCGTACTCCTGGAGAAGCTCGGGCTGACGCATTATTTCGACGCGATCACCGGCGGTGATACGTTCGAATACCGCAAGCCCGACGCGCGGCATCTGACCGGCACGATTGAACGCGCCGGCGGCGATGTTGCCCGCGCCGTGATGATCGGTGACAGTGTCAATGATATTGCGGTGGCGAAGAATGCCGGTGTGCCGGCGATCGCCGTACCCTTCGGCTATTCGGATGTGCCGGTGTCAGCTCTCGATCCTGACGTGATCATCACGCATTTCGATGAACTGACGCCGGAACTGGTGGAGAGTCTGCTGAACGGTTCTGCGGCGAAGGTTGCTATTGTCTGAGGGTTGGCGATCGGGTTGATGCATCTGCAGTCACGACCCCTCTCCTCAATATTTCCCGTAGGCAAACACCCAAAAACAAAACGGGCGACCCAAAGACCGCCCGTTCAATTTACCCATCAAACGCTTGGCGTCAGATCTGCGCCTCACGCGACTTCGTCGTCACGTCGAACGCCTTGTCGACATAGGCATCGCGACCATAGACGTCGTCGAAATATTCGATCACGCCGTCCTTGTTCGGCCAGGCGGTGAAATAGGATACATAGACCGGGATCTTCTGCGGCACCTTCACGGCATGGTTCTGGCCGGTAGCAATTTGCTTCGCCACATCATCGACGGTCGTGCCGAGAACGGCGGCCGCCATGGCGCGCGGGTCTGCCAGGCGCACGCAGCCGTGGCTCAGCGCACGCATGTCACGCTTGAAGAAGCTCTTCGAGGGCGTGTCGTGCATGTAGATGGCATGGCTGTTCGGGAACAGGATCTTCAGTTCACCCAGCGCATTGTCGCTGCTCGGCGGCTGGCGGACCGAGATGTTCTGCGTCGAGCCATACCAATCGACGCTGGAAGACGGAACGGCACGGCCGCCGACTTCGACCTCGTAGCCCATCTGGTCCAGATAGTTCGGGTCGGAGCGCAGCTTCGGCAGCATCTCGTTGATGATGATCGACTGCGGCACGCCCCAGAACGGGTTGAACTCGACCKTCTCGATTTCGTCGTCGAAGAAATAGGTCTGGTTGTTCTTGCCGCCGACGACCGTGCGCATCGCAAGCTGCTGCTTGGAGTCGTTATAGTAGTAGGCCATGAAGGCCGGCTGGTTGATCATCACATAGCGCGGGCCGAGATCATCAGGCAACCAGCGCGCCTGCTCCATGGCAACGACGAGCTTGTCGATCTTGGAGCCGTTGCTGTCGCCGCCGGTCATGGTGCGCACGGTCGCCTGGCCGATGACACCATCAGGCTTCAGGCCATGTTCCTTCTGGAAGTCCTCGACCAGTGACACGATCTCGGGCGAATAATCGCTGCTGCCGGTATAGGCCGAGAAGGTGGCAGCATGTGCTGTCTTCAGCTCTTCCGAACCATTCTTCTGGATCGCCTTGACGATGTTGGCGACTTCCGGCGAGCTGTCGCCCGGGCGCAGCAGGGAAGTGAGCGAAATGGTGATCGGCGCTTCATTGCCACCGTCGACGGCGCGCAGCTTGGCAAGCTCGGCCTTCAGCGCCAGGAACTGCGTGCTGTCGGGGTTGCGGCTGTTGAGATAGGCGGCGACGTCAGGGCTCATGCGGGAGAGCTTCAGCACCGGATCGAGCTTGACGACCTTGCGCTGGAAATCATGGTAGCCGGAGAGCTTGTTGGGGTCGACGCGGCCGCGCGTCGTGTCCTGCACATAGGCAAGAACCTTGGAGGAAAGCGCCAGTTCGAACTGCGTCAGCGCCCGGTCGCGGACATCGGGATCCGGATTGGCCGGATCGATGGTCGGTTCGGACACGGCATAATCGGCCGGTTCGAGGCCGACGCTTGCAGCATCGGCGAGCACGCTGAGGGCCGCCTTGYCGTGATCATTAATGCCATCGTTGGAAACCCAGACCAGCGGGTTCTTGCCGTCACCGTAATAGGCCTGCAGGGCCTTGGCGACATCGGCATTGGCGCGAACCTTGGCTTCCGTCAGGAAGTGGCGCTGTGGAGCACCGTCGGTCGTGGCCGCGCCCGAGACGTCGGCGACCGCGCCGGTGACAACAGGATCGGCAAACTTCGTCGTATCGACGAACTGCAGCGTTTCAGCCTTGTAGGTGTAGTAGCGCGGGCTGGAAACCTTCGGCATCGCGGCTTCCGGATCGATATCGCCGCCAAGGCCGTTACGATTGCCGGGATTGCCGCGAACCGGAGCCGAAGGGTCCATGATGATTGTGCTCTGGCCGCTTCTTGCCCGGTCGCCGCGCAGCATGTCCATCAGCGTATAGGCATGCGCAGGAACCGCGCCCATCACGCAGGAAAGTGCCAATGCGGAAACCGCGCTTTTCAAAACGAATTTCATCTTGTTTTCCAGTCCCAGTACCATGCTGTTGTCGAGCAAAAAGGCTCTGATCAATTCTTCCAGAATTTCCCCGGCAGCTGCGGCCCATTCATCAGAAATCGGACTGTGCCGCCAGCGCTTTCAGGCTCAACTTTGTGTGACGGGGTCGAACGCAAGCGCCGTGCGCCAGTTCACACAAAATTATGAAATTATTAGTTAATTTTTTACCGAATTTTCCACCGCGAGAAAGGGCACTTTCTGCCACTCCTTGCATTAATTTCCCGGCGTGGCCGAAAAAACACGGCCATACAGCGCCTGAATGGCGATGCAAAACATGAGATCCGTCTTCAATATTTCGCATAAGCTCCGGTTTTCTTGAAAAGCTTTCCACCCTATAAGTCCCTCATCTTCAAAGACTGCTCTTAACAGCATGTGACAGGAAGGCACGAAGCCATGAGTTCCACCCGCACCGAAACCGATACATTTGGCCCGATCGAAGTCGCCAGCGACCGTTACTGGGGCGCGCAGGCGCAGCGTTCGCTCGGCAATTTCAAGATCGGCTGGGAAAAGCAGCCGCTCTCGATCGTGCGGGCGCTCGGCATCGTCAAGCAGGCGGCGGCGCGTGCCAACATGGCGCTCGGCCAGCTCGATTCCAACATCGGCAAGTCCATCGTGGATGCCGCCCAGGAAGTGATCGACGGCAAGCTGAACGACCATTTCCCGCTGGTCGTCTGGCAGACCGGTTCCGGCACGCAATCCAACATGAACGCCAATGAGGTGATCTCCAATCGTGCCATAGAAATGCTCGGCGGGGTCATGGGTTCCAAGAAGCCGGTGCACCCGAACGATCACGTTAATATGAGCCAGTCGTCGAACGATACCTACCCGACGGCCATGCACATCGCTTGCGCCGAACAGATCGCCCATCACCTGCTGCCTTCGCTGAAGCACCTGCATGCCGCCCTCGACATGAAGGTTACGGAATTCAGCCACATCATCAAAATCGGGCGCACGCATACGCAGGATGCGACGCCGCTGACGCTGGGCCAGGAATTTTCCGGTTATGCCGCGCAGGTGGGCTCCGCCATCAAGCGTATCGAAATGACCCTGCCCGGCCTTTGCGAACTCGCCCAGGGCGGCACCGCCGTCGGCACCGGTCTCAACGCGCCGGTCGGTTTTGCCGAAAAGGTCGCCGAAGAGATCGCCGCCATCACCCACATGCCCTTCGTGACGGCGCCGAACAAGTTCGAGGCGCTCGCCTCGCATGATTCGATGGTCTTCGCCCATGGCGCGATCAACGCGGCAGCGGCTGCCCTCTTCAAGATCGCCAACGACATCCGCCTTCTCGGCTCCGGCCCGCGCGCCGGCCTCGGCGAACTGGCGCTGCCTGAAAACGAGCCCGGCTCCTCGATCATGCCCGGCAAGGTGAACCCCACCCAGTGCGAGGCGCTCACACAAGTCTGCATCCATGTCTTCGGCAACCACGCGGCCCTCACCTTTGCCGACAGCCAGGGCCATTTCGAGCTCAACGTCTACAATCCGATGATGGCCTATAACTTCCTGCAGTCGGTGCAGCTTCTCGGCGATGCAGCCGTCTCCTTCACCGACAATTGCGTCGTCGGCATCGAGGCCCGCGAAGACAATATCAAGGCCGGCCTCGAACGCTCGCTGATGCTGGTGACCGCCCTTGCCCCCAAGATCGGCTACGATGCCGCCGCCAAGATCGCCAAGACGGCACACAAGAATGGTACGACGCTGAAGGAAGAGGCGCTAGCGAGTGGGCTGGTGACATCGGAGGAATATGACGCGATCGTGCGCCCGGAGACGATGATCAGCCCGATGTGAGCCGATCGCCGATAATATAGTGAAAGGGCCGGCTCTGCCCCAGCCCCTGACCTAAATGTGGAATCGCTCAAGCTTTACAGATCTCACATTTTTGAACCACGACCTCTTTTGGTCCCGAAGCCTCCCCACATCCCACGATCCGGAAGGACCGCAATGGGTGGAACCATGCCATCCAACCAACCACCTCGTAACGTCGGGACTGCATGCACGGGCCGCCCACTCGGCTCCAATGCCACGCATTCGGGCAGGCGGAGCGGCGTCGCGATCCATTTCATGGCTTCAGGCGCAGAGCGGAGAACCGGCCATGCGCATAGATTTCGATCACACGCCTCCCACCATCCGATCATTTCTCAAATCTGCCGAAATTTTGCGAACGGAACCGTTCTGGACATGATCCCTCAGCCTCCAAACTGTGGTAGAATGACCGATCAGAAATGCAATCGAAGGGGGAAGCCGCATGGATATGCGGGCGGGTTAGGTGTTTGCCATCAACGGCGCGATTGCCGCTCGTCACTTCTCCACGACATTCGAGCAACGATATTTGCGCTTCTTGCGGCCATCGCCATGCCTTGACAGTGAGAGACTGGAGGGCGGCGCATCGCCTACGGTCGCCTGATTGCACGACATCGCACTCACCGTCGAGCGGCCCGCCAACGAAGCATCAGTAGGAGGACCAACCATGAAGCTGCGATCCCTCAGCGTACGCCATATCGGCGCGCTTATGATTTCCCTATCTGCTTTCGGGCTGATGACTTCAGCCACATTGTCCGAAGAAAACAAGTTCTTCATCAAGCCGGTGGCTGAGAAGAAGGTCACAGAGCTGCCGTCTGGGCCATTGTACTGGCGGCTGGAGAATTTCCCGACGCTGAAGGATGCCCAGGGCGCGGCGGGTCCGACCTCGCTTGCGGCGGAAGTTGCGGACAAGATCTGGCTGTTCACGCTCGGACCGAAGAATGGATCCACAACAGGCGGAACCAAGGTCGTCGAGATCGGCCCCCTTCCGCCGATCAGCGCGAGCGAGTATTTGCTGCGCGTCAATCGCGCTGGCGGAGCGCCCGGCACTAAGACGCCAATCCATACGCATCCGGGATCCGAGGCATTCTATGTGCTGACTGGCAAGCTCGGTCAGAAAACGCCCCACGGCGTGACCTACACTGAAGCCGGCATGACCATGACCGGACACGGGGCCGATACGCCGATGGAGGTGTTCAACGCCGGCACAACCGATCTCGATGAGCTGGCCATCTTCGTGGTGGACGCCAATCGGCCGTTTTCCTCGCCGGCCAGCCTCGACTGAGCGACGTGACGATGGCCAAGGCAGGTAGTTTTCCCCAGGCTGTAGCAATCGTCCGTGAGGCTCATTGAATAGCCATCCTGACGTTGCATCTCGCATCGCATGTAGGCTGCCTGGTCACCGTCGAGCGGCGACATTCAGAGACCCCAGTCGGGCCACCCGCAAGCTCACAAAGCTATGGCGGCCCGATCAAGCAGCATCGGTCACTGGCCATGCGGCGCTGGCAGATCAGACCGCCGGGGTATGCGGGCGGCGGGATTGCTTGAAGCCGGCCAAGGCAGCATATCAAGGACATACCAAGGCGAACTTGCAATCCAATGTCCTATACGAGTCCGAGAGCGGATACTGGCTGTTTGTGGGATAGCTTCTGCTTCTGGCGCGTGCCTAATGCCTTCAGAACCGAATATCTCGCCATCCGACCACTCCAGCAGGACGGCCTCTACGGCGTCTTCTTCGGTGCAACTCAGGTCGCAGAAATCGACCTTAAAAGCCCCGACTGACTGTCAGGCTGTCTCCGAACATCCGTCAGGTATGTCTGCGGGCTTTACAACAAGGCCGAGGATGACGCCGCGTGAACAAGAGACCTCTCGCCTCGACACGTCGCCGTCAATTCTCAGAAACGCCACTCCTGCCGCGGCATTTTTGACAACAATCCGGCGCCTTCCGCGATTGCTTTTACCCCCAGCCAGTTTTAGACCGGTTCCAAAAATATCCCACCAGAAAGGTCACTTCGATGGCTGACGATCTCTTCCCCCTCGGCGCCGACACCACCCCTTACCGCAAGATCAGCAGCGACTATGTCTCGGTCGACAGCTTCAAGGGTCAGGAGATTCTGATGGTCGACCCTGAGGGCATCCGCCTGCTCGCCGAAACCGCCTTTGCCGACATCAACCATCTGCTGCGCCCCGGCCATCTGAAGCAGCTCGCCTCGATCCTCGACGATCCGGAAGCGACCGACAATGACCGTTTCGTTGCCTACGACCTCTTGAAGAATGCCAATATCGCCGCCGGTGGTGTGCTGCCCATGTGCCAGGATACGGGCACGGCGATCATCATGGGCAAGAAGGGCCGTCGCGTGTGGACCGAAGGCGGCGATACGGCTGCTCTCTCTAAGGGCGTGCTCGACGCCTATGAGAAGAAGAACCTGCGCTATTCGCAGCTCGCCCCCATCAAGATGTTCGAGGAGAAGAACACCAAGAACAATCTGCCGGCGCAGATCGATATCTATGAGGAAGGCACCGATGGCTACGACTTCCTCTTCGTCGCCAAGGGCGGCGGCTCGGCCAACAAGACCTTCCTCTTCCAGGGCACGCCCTCACTCCTGTCGCATGACCGCATGCTGGACTTCCTCAAGGAGAAGATCCTCACGTTAGGTACGGCAGCCTGTCCCCCCTACCATTTGGCAATCGTCATCGGTGGCACCTCGGCCGAGATGAACCTGAAGACCGTCAAGCTCGCCTCCACCCGCTACCTCGACGAGCTGCCGACCGAAGGCTCCGAAAATGGACACGCCTTCCGCGACATCGAGATGGAAAAGGAGATCCACAAGCTGACGCAGAGCCTCGGCGTCGGCGCCCAGTTCGGCGGCAAGTATTTCTGTCATGACGTGCGCGTCATCCGCCTGCCCCGCCATGGTGCCTCGCTGCCGATCGGCCTCGGCGTCTCCTGTTCCGCCGACCGCCAGGCCAAGGGCAAGATCACCCGCGATGGCATCTTCATCGAGCAGCTGGAAACCGATCCGTCCAAGTACATGCCCGACATTGACGAGGCGAAGCTGTCCGAATCCGTCGTGCGTGTCGATCTGAACCAGCCGATGGCCGATATTCTCGCCGAGCTTTCAAAGCATCCGGTCAAGACGCGCCTGTCGCTATCGGGCACGATCATCGTCGCCCGCGATCTCGCACATGCAAAGATCCGCGAACTGCTCGAAAAGGGCGAAGGCATGCCCGACTATATGAAGAACCACCCGGTCTATTATGCCGGCCCGGCCAAGACGCCCGCCGGTTATGCCTCCGGCTCCTTCGGCCCGACGACCGCCGGCCGCATGGATTCCTATGTCGACCAGTTCCAGTCCTTCGGCGGCTCCATGGTGATGCTCGCCAAGGGCAACCGCTCACGCGCCGTGCGCGAAGCCTGCAAGAAGCATCAGGGCTTCTATCTCGGTTCCATCGGCGGCCCGGCCGCCCGTCTGGCGCAGGACTGTATTCGCAAGGTCGATGTGCTGGAATATCCCGAACTCGGCATGGAAGCGGTCTGGAAGATAGAGGTGGAAGACTTCCCGGCCTTCATCGTCATCGACGACAAGGGCAACGACTTCTTCCAGGAGCTGAACCTCGGCTGAGACTAAGGCTGCTAGCTATCGCACAGAGACCGTCTCGGCCGGATCGATATGGGCCGCCGTCATGGGCTGGATTACGGGTCTTTCCATGGCGGCGATATCGGATGCGCTGAGAATATCCTCCGCCTCTACGCTGGCGAGGATATCCGTGCTGAAGATGCCGTTGAAGAAGCCAGTCTGCTGTAAAAGAAAAGCGCAGCCGGCAATGATGGCGAGCGCAAGTATGGCGGGCGACGTGTGGCGAGGCGATTCCATGATCTTCATGCCTTCGACAGGGGACCGCGATCCGATCCCCATAAATCCGGTCTCTTGAGACAGAATCTGTCGCCTCGCCCTGCCCGCCAGTAGACCAGACCAAAGATACCGACCGTCAACAAAACGAAAACAATCCCTGAAAAGAGAAAACGATTGAACTTTTTTGGGGCACCTCGCGCATAAGAGGTGTCTCCGTTACAGTCGAACTTACAAATATTTCAGAAAAATCATAGGGCTGATCGTAGTATTGATCCCCATCAAACTTATCGTATGTAATCTTTGGTATATGTCGCTTTAATCATTTCCCAAGAAATCTAAGATAACAAATAGAAGATTGCTTAAGAATTGGATGAGGAGTTGCCGGAATGAATACGGCCGTTGCGCCCAAGGTGCAGGTTCCCGATGTGGCGGGTCAGATCACCTATGCCATGCGCTCCATGGGCGTTGCACCAATTCCCCGCAATTACGAACTCTTCTACGAAGCCTATATTGGCTCCAACCCGGCGCTCACCCGTGACCTTGCTGCGCTCGGCAGCCAGGCGACGCAGGCCGAGCTCGACGCTCTCGGCACCCAGCATTGCTCCCACACTGCACCAGCCAAGATCTTCGATGATGCCCACAGTCGCATTGCCGGCGAGCTGGAAGGCCTGCTGCGCRTGCTGCGCCAGGAGCAGACCTCGCTCGAAAGCTATAACCGGCTGCTGAACGAAACCTGCAAGCGCATCAGCTCCAAGAGCACGACGAGCGCCGATCTCATCGAAAACGCCATCGACCTGCTCACCCAGGCAACCGGCGATACGATCACTCACGGCGAAAAGACCGTCGAAGACATGGTCCAGCGCTCGCAGGAGATGGATCAGGTCCGCAAGGAACTCGACGAATACAAGCGCATCGCCAATACCGACTCTCTGACGCGCCTATCCAACCGCCGCGCCTTCGACGACCGGCTGGCCGCCGTCTTCAACAATCCGGCTTTGCGCCCGGTGACCGCCCTGCTCTTGGCCGACATCGACAATTTCAAGAAGATCAACGACACCTACGGCCAYCCGGTCGGYGACAAGGTTCTGGCGACGGTCGCCTCCGTCATCCGCACCAATGTCCGCCGCGATGTCTTCGTCGCCCGCACCGGCGGCGAGGAATTCGCGCTCATCATCGACGGCAACACGCTGGACGAAGTGACAGCAGTCGCCGAGCGCATTCGCCGGACGCTGGAATCCACCCCCTTCAAGAATTCCCGCACCCGAGTCAATTACGGCCCGGTCACTGTCTCCATCGGTATCTGCATGGCCTCGCACGCCGACGACGCCGGCGAACTCTACTCCAAGAGCGATATCGCGCTTTACAGCGCCAAAAACGCCGGCCGCAACTGCACCGTCGTCTATGAGGACGGAATGCAGAAAGAATTCACCAAGAGCTGGCTGATCTACAAGTCCTGATCCCTGGGTCTGGACTTTAGTCCTGATCCCCTGGGTCTGGCTTTTGGTCTGATCCCAAGGTTTTTCGGAAATACTTCCGGAAATACAGAGAAATTGGAACAAATCCCTTTAGCGGCCGGAAACGGCCGCTTTTCTTATTGGCTGGAATTCCGCGAGACTGGCGGAAATGGGTCCCGCCTCAAACCACCTCAATTTGAAAATCCACACCCTCCCAGCGCTGCGCATCCTTCCAGAAGATCGTGAAGTCCATCATGCCGGGGTCGAGCGCCTGCGTCGGCAGGTCGAAGACATGAGTGCCGAAGCCGGTGTCGTGGCATGGGCTGTCGGCGGCGCTTGCCCAGCCGTCGGTGGACCAGCGTACCAGAGCAGGCTCGGGCAGTTCGATGCGGAGCCGCCGGCCCGCCTGCATCTGGTCGCGTCGGGCCGTCAGCCGCCAGGAGAACGGTGCCGGCGCCGGCTTTGCTGCGACATAGCGGGCAAAGGTCTGGGGCGGCATGTCGAAGATCACGCCGTCGCGCAGCGAGCGCAGCAGCTTGATATGTTCGGCATGCGCCCAGACGAGCGGCATGGCGCTGCCCGAGGGTCGGCCGAGGAAAAGCTCGCGCTGCGGCACGTCTTCGCTGTCCCAGATCTGTTCAGGCAAGAGCCCACCTTCGCTTGCCGAAGCTTCCAGCGCAGCAAGCATCCGCTGCGCTTCGTCCGCTCGCCCGGCGGCGAGTTCATAATGGGCGCGCTCGCCGGTCAACAGCGGCCAGAGCCTGCCGACACCGCTGCCGGCAAAGGGCGCACCGCCGATGCGCTCGCCATAGCCGTCGTCATTGTAGCGATACCAGTAGGGACCGGCTGGAAGGTCGCGGCGCAGCTCCGCATCGATTGCCGCGACTGTGCCGAGCATGCGCGGATCGTCGGCGGCGCGGAGGCCGAAGCGCACCAGCGCCAGCGCATCCGGGCTTATCAGCAGGTCCGCTTCAAGCACCTCGCCGAGATCGTCCCGATTGCGGATCGGAATGAAGTCACGCCGCAGTGACAGGCTGCCGTCGGTCGCCGAGGCGATGCGCACATAATAGCCTTCGACGCCGAGACGGCGCGACAGTTCGGTATCGGTGGCGTAGGTCCATTCCTCGATGCGCTCGTTCCAGCCGTCGGCGACCTCGCGTAGATAGTGCGCCGCATCCAGCCGCCCGGCCGCTTCCACGGCATCGGCCGCCGCAAGCAGGCCGGCGATCTCGACGGCGAGCGTAAACGGCGAGTAGCCGGCATCCTCCTCCCAGCGATCCTCCTGCGTGGCGGGGCCGTTTCTGACGATATAGCCCGCAGCCGCCTCGACCATGGGCAGATAGCGTCCTCTCTCCGAGGCGTCGATCGCGCCTGAGCGCAGCAGCATGTCATAGAGCAGGATCGGAAAGGCCGTCTCATCCATCTGGATGCCGTACCAGTAGGGCCTGCCGTCGAGCCAGGCATTCTGCACCCAATGGCCGTCCGCTTCCTGGATGACGGCGAGATAGTCGAGCACGGAGCGTGCATCCGCTGTGGCCCCGGCCGCAAGCAGACCGCCCGCCGTTTCCACCAGATCGCGCGTCCACACCAGATGATAGCCGCCAAGGTCGTCATCGCCCTTGCTGAAGCCCCAGGGGATGGAAAGGCTGGCGATGATGGCGCCGGAGGCGTCGTCGCGGTGCGTGGCAAGCACGCCGGTGCTGACGCGGTAGCGGTTGAGCTTGTCAGGATCATGCGGTTCGTCGAGCGCAAGCAAGCCGGCCTGCCACTCCCGCCAGCCGCTGCGATAATGTTTCAGCGCCGGTTCCGTGCCCTGTTCCAGGCTGAGCAGCGTGCGCAGGGCAGCTTCCTCCGGCTGCGTGCCGAAACCGATGGCGATCAGCGCCCTTCCCTGGCCAGCTTGGCCCTCACCTGCCTGCATATCCAGTGTTCCTGACAGCGCGACATTCCCTGATGTGGCGCAGCTGTACTCCTCATTCAGCCCCTCGCCGCGCGACAGCGTCTGCCAACCGTCGGAAATGCCGACATAGCCCACTGAACGCGCAAGCCAGGGCACCGAAGCGGCAATGGCGAGCGACCGCCCGGACCCCTCGGCAAAGAGCATCTGCCTGCCCTTGAAATCATCATACCAGCCGTTGTTGTCGGCGCCGCCGTTGACGAGATGCGGGGCGACAAGCGCATGCAGCCGGTAGTCCGAGAGATTGCCTATCAGCGCTTCGAAGCGGATGTCCTGCAGCACCACCTCGCGCTCGGGGTCTGAAAAGATGGTCTTGGTGATGCAATAACGCCCGTCGCGGGCGGTATTGACGAGACGAAAGGCAGGAACGCCGTCCTCGATTGCCTGTACGCTGTGATCGGCGTCGCGCTTCTCCTCGGAGAAGTAACCCTCGGCGGTGACAATGAAACCGAAATCGCGCACGCAGGCCATATCGAGCCGTGGGGCGTAGATCTCATTGAGGATGCCGTGGCTTGCCGTGAACCAGACGCAGCTCGCCGAACTGACGGCGGTACCAACAGCGCTCTTGTCGCTGGACGTCCATCGGGGCTCGATGCCCGGCGCACCTGGCGGCTCGACGGAACCGGGTGGTCGTGTCGGAAAGGCCAAGTGCTGTTCCTCTGCTCTATTTGCTCGTCTTCCCTGCCATCCTGAGATGAAATTAAGCGATCCGCAATATACCGGCTTGACAGCCGGCTACGATCTTGCGCCCGATAGAATAGCGCAGGCCCTATAGAATAGTGCGGGAAGGAATAAGCGTACAGCCGGAGAGGAGCGCCAACCATGGCTGACACAATGGAAGAAAAGCAGACGCGTGAGCGAGCCAAGCCGAAGGTTGCGGCGCCGGCCGGCCGCATCGTGCTCGCCGTCGATATCGGCGGCTCGCATGTGAAGGCGGAACTCAGCAGCGGCAGCGAGAGACGTGCGGTCGTATCGGGGCGCGCGATGACGGCGGCGAAGATGGTGACAGCCCTCACCGATCTGACCGCCGACTGGCACTATGATGTCGTCGCCATGGGTTATCCTGGCCCCGTCGCTGCCCACCGCCCCGCGGCTGAACCGTTCAACCTCGGCCCGGGATGGAAGGGCTTCGATTTCGAAAAAGCCCTCGGCAAGCCCGTGCGCATGGTAAACGACGCGCTGATGCAGGCGATCGGCAGCTACGAGGCCGGCCGTATGCTCTTTCTTGGCCTCGGCACGGGCCTAGGCTCGGCGATGATCGCCGAGAACGTCTGCATGCCGCTCGAACTGGCGCACATGCCCTACAAGAAGGCGACATTCGAGGACTATGTCGGCGAACGAGGCCTGGAAGGTCGCGGTAAGGGAAGATGGCGAAAATCGGTCTTCGACGTCGCCGACCGCCTGGCTGCCGCCCTGCTGCCTGACTATATCGTCATCGGTGGCGGCAACGTCGAAAAGCTGAAGGATCTGCCGCCCAAATGCCGGCGTGGCAGCAACGACAACGCCTTCCGCGGCGGCTTCCGGGTCTGGCTGGACGAAAGCCTGCGGCTGTGAGCGGCAGTGAACCCGATGTGATTGAAGCCCTATTGGGCGGCGGAAGGTGACGACAATGCTGGAAAAGGACAAGCTGTTCGTCGGCTCGATCCCGGAAAACTACGACCACTATATGGTGCCGCTGATTTTCGAGCCCTTCGCCGTGGATCTTGCCCGGAGAGCGGCTTCCCTGTCTCCCGGCGTCGTTCTGGAAACCGCAGCAGGCACCGGGGTCGTCACCCGCGCACTGGCGCCGAAACTGTCGTCGGGCGCACGCTATATCATCAGCGATCTCAACCAGCCGATGCTCGACTACGCCGCTTCGCAGCAAGGCTTCGATAGTCGCCTGGAATGGCGCCAGGCGGATGCTCTGGCGCTGCCCTTTGAAAATGCCGCCTTCGATCTCGTCTGCTGTCAGTTCGGCGCGATGTTCTTCCCGAACCGCATATCCGGCTACCGCGAAGCAAAGCGTGTCTTGAAGCCCGGCGGACATTTCCTGTTCAACGTATGGGACCGCATCGAGGAGAATGTTTTTGCCGACGATGTGACGAATGCCCTTGCGACGATGTTTCCGGATGATCCGCCGCGCTTCCTGGTCCGCACGCCGCACGGCTATCATGACAAGGCGCTGATCCGCGCCGAGCTGGAAGAGGCAGGTTTCTCCCATGTGGTGATCGAAACGAAAGCCGAACAAAGCCGCGCATCCTCGCCCCGGATTCCTGCCCTCGCCTATTGCCACGGGACAGTCCTTCGGAGCGAAATCGAAGCCAGAGCCCCGGGAAAACTGGACGTTGCGACCGATTGTGCCGCATCCGCGATTGCCGACCGGCATGGCGACGGTGAGATTGCCGCCAAAATTCAGGCCCATGTCATCATGGCAGTGGCCTAGAGGTTCAACATCTTGACCGGCCGGATTGCGGTTTTGGGCACAGGCAGATCACAACCTGATCGAGCCCCAGACCAGTTTCGTCCGGACGATGAAACTCAGTTTTCGTTCGCGAGCATAGGGAGCCAGCATCTCGCCGAGCTCTCCGTCGAACTCGTTCATCCTGCCGGCCAGACGGGATGGCGCGAACGTATCGCGCGAATGCTGGCAGCGAATGAAGTCTTCCACGCTTTGCTCGAATGGAGCGGAGTGGAAATGCTCGGAGCCTTCGACGTCGAGGAACGCCTTGTRGGCCGACCAGTCCTCTCGCTTGCCAATGGGATCGAACGCCTCGCCCGTTATGGCAGGAACCCATCTGGTGAGAAAAGACTGCCAGCCCGCCTCCCAGGCCGGTTGGAAAGGCGCATCTCCTGATACGACGGCCACCCGGTGATCGGCGGCGGCGTAGGTTTTCAGCCGTGCGAAAAGGCGCTTGTGATCCATCCAGTGGATGCTGGCAGCGGCAACGATGAGATCGGGACGATCGGGGATATCGACATCTTCGGCGAAACCGACGATCCAGTGAAGATTGCGTGCGCGCCCCTCCTCCAGGCTCTGACCGAGCTCGACCATGTGGCGGGAGGGATCGACGGCTATGACCTTTTCGAAATGCCGCGAGAGCGGCCGTGAAATCTTGCCGGGGCCGCAGCCTATATCCAGCAGACAGCTGCGCTTAGGCGCGATGGCAAGCAACTTCCCGTAGATCGCCTCGGGATATGGCGGACGGTAAGGATAGTTGCTGACGACATCGGCATCCTCGAAAGAGGCCCCTGCACGCGCATGCTCGACCATGATAGGCTCCGTCCTCAGTGACAGTCGAGAACCATCCGATAATTCAACAAGATGTCAGCATGGTAACAAGCGCGATGGACAGCTGCAAAATCGAACGGCTCGAAGGCCGGGTAAACGGCGCATTCGTCTCCCGGCCCGATGCGAATGAGACCGGTGTCGCCGTGCTCAGCGGTTCCAGCGGCAGGGTCGATATCGATCGTGCGAGATTGTTTGCCGGGGCCGGCGCGAAAGCACTGGCGCTGCAATGGTTCGGCGCAACGGGGCAATCGCCCGGCATTTGCGAAATCCCGCTGGAAACCTTCTGTGACGCCACGGACTACCTGATTTCGCGGGGATGCCGGCGCATCGTCTTCGTCGGGACATCGAAAGGCGCAGAGGCGGCCTTGCTTGTCGCCACCCTGGACCCGCGCGTGAACGCTGTTATAGCGATCAGCCCGAGCTCGGTTGTCTGGGGCAATATCGGGCCCGGCAAGGACGGCAGAGAATGGCCCGAACGTTCATCCTGGACCTGGAAGGGAGAGCCGTTGGAATTCGTCCCCGCCGATCCCACCTGGGAGCGGGACTATCGCGATGGGTTGGTGTCCTATCGTTCCTTCTTCGAAAAATGCCTGGGGACCGACGAGCAAACGCTGCGGCGAGCGCAGATTCCCATCGAGAAAGCCACCGCAGACCTAGTCCTCGTGGCCGGCGGAGACGATGCACTCTGGCCGTCAGAGAGCTTTGCGCGTGAGCTTGCCAGCCGGCGCGAAAAAGGCGGCAGGCCGCTGTCACTGCTCGTTGACCCCGAGGCGGGTCATCGGGTGCTGCTTCCAGGCGAGACGACGCCCCGCTCCAGCCTTCGCGCCCATGGCGGCAACGACGCGGCGGATGCTAGGCTTGGCCTGATGGCATGGGAGGCGATAGAAGCCGCCTTGTCGCCAAAGGATTGACTGGCCCGATACGGTTCAGGCGGAAAGCTGCAGCAGGATCGCACTTGCTGCCATCAGCACCACGACGATCCATGGCGGCGCCTTCCAGACCACCAGCAGAAGGAAGCCGGACAGGGCAAGAGCAAAATCAGCCGATGTAAGGACCGCGCTTGTCCATACCGGATTGTAGAGTGCGGCACCCAGCACGCCGACCACGGCGGCATTTGCACCCCGCATGGCCGCCTGCGCCAGCGGATAAGTGCTGAGCCTGTCCCAGAAAGGCAGGGTGCCGACGAGCAGCAGAAAGCCCGGCAGAAAGATGGCGGCCAGAGCGATGGCTGCGCCCGCGATACCGTTGGGAGCCGGCCCCATCACCGCCCCGAGATAGGCCGAAAACGTGAAAAGCGGACCAGGCACGGCCTGTGCGACACCGTAGCCGGCGAGAAAGGCGTTTTCCGAAACCCAACCTGGCCTCACGACCTCCGCCTCGAGCAGCGGCAGGACAACATGGCCGCCGCCAAACACCAGCGCGCCCGAGCGATAAAAGGCATCGAAGAGGCGCAGCCCCTGCCAATCCATGATGGAAACGATAAGCGGCAGTCCGAACAGAAGGAGCAGGAACGCCAGCAGGCAGGTGACGCCTGATGATCGCGATATACCGAACGAAAAACTTGCCTTGTGCTCGATGGCGGCCTCGCGACAAAGCACGAGCCCGGAAACCGCACCCAGCACGATGGCTGCGAGCTGGCCGAACGCTCCCCCCAATGTCACGATGAAAATCGYGGCCAGCGCGATGCCTGCGCGCGGCTTGTCGGGCGTCAGCGATCGTGCCATACCCCAGACGGCTTGTGCCACGACCGCGACGGCAACGAGCTTCAATCCGTGCAGCAGGCCCTGTCCGAGAGGATTGTCGAGCGCGGTGGCGGCAGTTGCGAATATGATGAGGATCAGCGCGGACGGAAGCGTGAATGCGCTCCACGCCGCAAGCGCCCCCAGCGGCCCGCCGCGCAGCAGACCCATGGCGAAGCCGACCTGGCTCGATGCGGGACCGGGAAGAAACTGACAGAGGGCGACGAGATCGGCATAACCCTTCTCGTCGATCCATTTGCGACGCGTCACGAGCTCGTTGCGGAAATAGCCGAGATGCGCGACCGGTCCGCCGAACGAGGTGAGGCCAAGCTTCAGGAAGGCGCCGAAGACTTCCGCAGGCGTACCTGCCGGTGGAGCCGCCGTCTTCTCCTCGGTCATTTCTTTTGCATCCACGCCAATATTCCCCCGCTGCGCCGACCCGTATCCTCATCATTAATGACAGCGCGATGACAACAGGCGATTTTCGATTTTTGTCGAACAAGCGATTGCGGATCCCGCGCTCGTAGCTGGCGGGGCCATCATGAAGATGGCGGCGCGGATTAGACCGCCTGACGGACCCGCGCTCGGGTGGGCAGTGTCATTGCGATGACACCGGCCATGACGCAGGCAAGCCCAATGCCTGCCGTGGAGGACAGCGTTTCGCCGAGGAAGACGACACCGATTGCAACGCCGATCGGTACCCTCAGATAGGCCTGAGCCGTGGCGCCGACCGAACCGAGCGTCTGCACGAGGCGGAAATAGATCACAAAGGCAAGCGCCGTCGAAAAGACAGAGAGGGCAAGGAGAGCGAGGACGGAATGCAGGCTCGGCTGCAACGTCCAGGGACGATCGGCGATGACGCTGACCGGGATCAGGATTACCGCCCCCGATATCAGCGAGCCGGCAGCTGGCATCATAGGATCGAGCCCCCTGAAATTCCGGCCGAAGACCGCGGCGCCTGCATAGCAGATCGTGGCGGTCACGATCGCGAGCTGCGCCCAGAGAGCATCTCCCATGCTGTCAAGCGCTCCGATACCGATGATCAGCGCGGTTCCGATCAATCCCGCCGATACACCGAACAGCTTGCGGCCTGTGAGGACCTCGTGCCGTGTGATCAGCGCCGTGATCAGAAAGGCAAAGATCGGCGTCGTGGAATTCAGGATTGCTGCAAGGCCGGCATCGGTCGTCCGCTCGGCCCAGGCGATCAGCGTAAAAGGCAGAACACTGTTCAGGCAGGCCTGGACCAGAAAGTAGACCCACATCTGCCGGTCGCGCGGCATCTTGAGGCCGCGCCAGCGGATGATAGCGAGAAGCAGCAGGCCGGCGACAAGCGTCCGTGCTGCCACCAGCGTCACAGGCGGGATGGTTTCGACGCCGATCTTGATGAAGGTGTAGGAGGCTCCCCAGAGCGTCGAAAGCGCCAGCAGCAGCGCCAGCTCTGTTGTCATCGTCGCCGTCTTTTCCATCGCAGTACCGTTCCTCAGCGTACAAAACCGACCGCCTGTTTAACGGCTGCGGGCGTGAAATGCTTCGATGCGAGCCGAACTGTCGATGGAAAAGAAAGGCTTGGCGGGGCGCGCTTGGATCATGGCGCGCCCGACACACTTAGCTTTGTCACTGAGCCGCGAGCGGAGCTGCTGGCGCCGCACGCGTCACCGGCGGCGGGTTCCACTTGCCGATCAGCGCGCTGCCCTTCGGCGCATAGAGCCTCATCGTCAGATTGTACGGGCCGTTCGGCGCCGGCAGCCAGTTCCATTCCCTGTCATTGCCGGGACTTTCCGTCTGGAAATAGAGGTCGAGCGAGCCGTCGGCGTTGAACTCGAACGGCATCCAGCTGCTGACAGCGAACCGATTGAGCGGATTGGCGACCTGGAACCCATCATTGTCATAGAGAGTGACCGACCAGAAGGCGTTGACCGGCGGAATATTCTCCTTTTCGAAATGGAGCGTGTAATTGCTTTGTCCATTGAGCGCGTTGCCGCTTTCATCCGCAAGGTTCAGCGGATAGATGGCGTCCTCAGGCAGATTGGCGCCAAGCCCCTGTTGCGCCACGATCGCCCGTTTCAGGTAGTAATTGCCGTAGACGCCCATCGTGTCGGTATTCATCGACCAGCCATTGACCACCCGTGCCAATGTCTTCAGCTTCCAACCCATGAGCGCCTGCGCATCCTGCGGCGCTGTCTTCAGCGCTTTCTGGACGACGGGATCGGCCTTGGACAGGTCAAAGCTCTTGCCGGGCTCGATGCCGATCTGCTTCATGCGGGCAATGATCGGCTGATCGGTGCTGTGCGGCGGATGAAGTTTCAAGAGTTCGGCAGCGTAAGCAAAATAATGTTCCGCCGAAGCTGTATCGGCCTGCGTCTTCGGTGGCGTCTTCATGTCGATGGAAGGGTTTATTTTGACCTCGGCCTGCTTGGCGCCTTTGCCCCATTGCGACAGCGGCGTGATCTTGTAACCGTCCTGGATCTTGTGAACGGCATTGTAGTCATCAGGGCCATCGGTTTTGGTGCGGCCGATGATCCAGACATAAGGCGTCGGAGCGTCGATCCGTTCAGTTCCCTCCGGCAGCTTGAATTCGCCGAACGTGTCGCGAAGCTCGGGCCTCCAGCCGGGCGAGGCGATCAGGAAGTTTCCGACTGATGTTCCGGTCGTTCGCCAGCCCGGCGCGGCAAACACATCCGTCCACATATCCAGCATCGGCAGGAGGTAATAGCGGCCTCCGGTATCCGGCGCGGTAACCACCACCGGTTCCTTGGTGAGATCAAGCCAGCCGCTCGAATAGAGCGTGTCGAAATTCGGCCGGACCACGGCCTTCATGTCTGCAGCCGGAAATTCGCGGACATTGGCGAACCGGTTGGCCGGACCGCCGATCGACCCCTCCTTCGGTTCCATATTGGTCAGCTGCTTGCGCGTGACGTCCATCGTTATCAGCGGATAAAAATAGACATAGGCTTCGATGCCGATCTCACGCGCTTCCTCTTCCGTCAGAGAAGCGGCAGCGGCCCTGGCCTCAGGTGCGGCCGGAATGGCCATCGAAGCAATTGCCAGGAAAGCGAACGACATAGGCGTTCGCAACAGGCGTCTGATCCCGATCTGAATTGTCATGTGCGTTTCCCCCCGAACGAAATGAAGAACCCAGCAGGACTCGATTGACGCCGGCGCATCTTTGGCAAGACAAGATGGCCAAGATACCGGCGACCTGCTGAGCGACCCTTTCATGCAAAGCGAAACATACCGGGCGTATATCCGGAAGTACGTTACAGTAAACGGCGCCGTAAATGGTCCGGATACATAGGTCTGTGTTTTGATCCGGAGCAGGATATTGGATTTGACCAAAGGCCCTTCCGCAAATATCCGCTGAATGCCATAACTCGATTCCGACGACGGTGGAGGACGACGTGACTGAAATGACGGTTCTTGCATTTGCGCTTGTGGCATTCATCGGCATCGCCACACCCGGCCCGACGGTGCTTCTCGCCCTGACCAACGGTTCGAAATTCGGGGTGCGCCGGGCGATATCAGGCATGATCGGCGCTGTCATGTCCGACTTCGTGCTGATCGGCGCCGTTGCTCTCGGCCTCGGTGCGCTGCTGGCTGCCTCGGAATTCTGGTTCACTGTCGTCAAATGGGTCGGCGTCTGCTACCTCGCCTTCCTCGGCGTCATGCTGCTGCGCTCGAAGGGAATGCTGGATGTATCGCTGCGCTCTGAAAACGGGAACGCATCCGCGTCGGCGGTGACGATTTTCCTGAAGAGCTTCCTCGTCGCCGTCACCAATCCCAAGGGCTATCTCTTCTTCTCGGCCTTTCTGCCGCAATTCATCGACCCCGCGGGCGCGCAGGTCGAGCAATATGCCGTGCTTGCTCTCGTCTTTGCCGCCATCGATTTCATGGTCATGTTCGGCTACGCTTTGCTCGGCTCGCAGGCCGTCCGGCTGTTGCGGAAATCGGGTGCGCTCTGGCTCGACCGGATCTGCGGCGGCGCCTTGCTGACGCTTGCCGGCTCTCTTGCGCTCTATCGGCGGGCGAGCGCGTAGCTGCCCTCCGATTTACAACCCGATTTACGGTAACGTACTTATCCGAGCACTCCCGATCTGCATTCAATAGCTCCCGAGAGGACGCCATTCCGGCGGCCGTAGCAGGAGGGTTCACGCATGCCGAGAGGATGGAGACTGATTGGCGCGGCGGCGATCGTCATCGCCTGGACTTGTGCCGCCAAGGCCGACACGATCAGCTATGCCGATGCGGTGACCGTGCTCGCAAAGGATTGCGGCGCCGATATCAAGAAACTCTGCAAGGGGCTGAACCTCGGCAATAACAGGATTGCCGATTGTCTTGCACAGAATGCGGGCAAGGTCTCGCCGACCTGCACGTCTACGCTTGCGAGCGTCGCAGCATCCATTCAGAAACGGGAACAGGCGCAGGCCTCCTATAGCAAGGTCTGCGCTGGTGACATGGCGCGGCGCTGCAATGGCGTCAAAGGCGATGGCTATATTCTTGCCTGTCTGATCAAGACGACGAAATATGTCGGAGCCCAATGCAATCAGGCAATATCAGATGCAGGCTGGAGATAAGGCCATGAGGATGAGAAAAACCGCCCTCGCCGTCTTTGTCGCAACATTGGCGATCCCTGCGCTTGCGCTTGCGCAGCAGGTCTCCGAACAACGCATCATCAACGGTCTCGGCAAGCTGCAGGGCGCCGCTCCGATCGTCGATGTCGAACTGTTGCGGCAGGAGGCCATGAACGGATCGGGCAAGCAGATGTCCGGCCTGCCGAACTGGAGCAAGGTGGCGCGCCTGCCGCAGATGGTGGTCGAAATCGCCTTTGCGAACGACTCCGTCGCCATCGAGCCCGAATCCTACCGCACGCTCGGCATGATCGCCGATGCGCTGCACCACCCGAACCTCTGGGCCTACAAATTCCTCGTCGTCGGCCATACGAGTTCGACCGGCAGCGACAAGCACAATCTCGATCTCAGCCAGCAGCGGGCCGAGGCGATCAAGGAGATCCTGTCGACCACATTCGCCGTCGATGCCAGCCGTCTATATGCCGTCGGTGTCGGCGAATATTTCCCGATCGAGGGCTCGAAATCGGAGGCGGCCAATAACCGGCGCGTCCAGCTCTACAATCTCGGCGTCTTCACGAAGCAGCCATGAGGAAGAGACCCAGCGTGCTGTCGGCTCTAACAGCCGGCAGCACGGCTATTTCTGGACAGCCCTGCCGGCTTCCGTGCTCGGATATCAGCCTGTCACATATACGTCGCCGCCGCGCGCTATTGCCCTGCTCGACGCAATGACTGAAATTGGTCAGGAATGATGCCTATGTGCCCCTTCTGTGCCGCAAACCGTGCGGAAAAAGCCCCGCCGCTTTTTTCCAACAACAGCTGCTATTTCCTGGAAACCAACGATCCGGTGCTGCAATGCTCCGGCATCATCGTACCCTTCCGGCATGTGGAAACGCCGTTCGAGCTCACATCAGAGGAATGGTTTGACACTTTCGACCTTCTGGAGAACGCTCGCACCCATCTCGATCGTGCCGAGCCGCACGGCTATAATATCGGCTGGAATGTCGGCGAGGTCGCGGGGCAGACTGTCCAGCACGCCCATCTCCATGTCATCGGTCGTTTTGCCGACGAGCCGCTTGCCGGTCACGGCATTCGCCATCGCCTGAAGCAGGCGAACAACCGGCGGGCCTGACTGCCCGATGACCTCACGCTAGCTCGGCCAGGGATCGGACTTGAGTTCGCCACCCGCCTGCAGGCTCTGCAGCATATCGATGAGTTTGGGCGCCATTTCCCTGATTTCGGTCAGATGAATGGCCGTCAGCCGCTTCAGAATGCTTTCAGCCTTTGCGGTCAGCTCCAGCGTCTGGCGGCGTTTGTCGGCCGGGTCCGTTTGGCGCAAGACATAGCCTGCGGCAACCAGCCTGCCGACGAGTTCGGTGGCCGAATGCGGCGCGATCAGCAGCCGTTCGGCCAGAATGCCGATCGTCATGGCGTCTTCGCCGCGGTGGCCGCGGATCGCAAGCAGCGCCTGATGCTGCTGCGCCGGCAGGCCCTCCTCCTGAGCGGCCGAGGCGCTGAAATCCATGAAGCGGCGCAGCGTGTAGCGCAGGTTGGAGAGCGCCTCGTAATCGGCATCCGTCAAATCGTTTTTTGGCGTCTTCACCTTGCGTCCCCTGCGATCATTGCATCCATGCGGCCACCTCCATCTGCCGGTGATCCTGCAGCATGCGCAGCGCCTGCATGAGTTCTGGCGCCATCTCGCGGATCTCATAGAGATGAGCGGGCGTTAGACGACGCAATAGCTCTTCTGCCTGTGCTGTCAACATGACTGCCGGCCGGCGCTTCTGTTTCGCGTCGATCGTGACATGGCCGGCCTCCTGCAGCGAAGCTGCAAGTTCTGCGGCCTCGGCCGGCGAAAGGAAGAGCTTCTCCGCAAGACCGGACAGGCTCATGCGGCCGCCGACGCCGAGCCCCTTGATCGCGAGCAGCGCCGGATGCTGCTGCCGCGTCAGGCCGAGTTTTTCGGCCGCCTTCCCGCTGAACTGGCGAAACTTGCGGATCCTGTATCTCAGATTGGCGAGCGCCTCATATTCGATTTCCGATAGAGCGCGGTCTACGTTCGGCATGGTTCCAACTCCTGATTTTGGCTGTTGATTTATATCGTACTACGATATATTTGCCACAAGAACGAAACCGTCAACAGGACCTGCAATGCCTCCCCAGAAAATCCCACATCGCCCCCATGATTTCATGGGTGGCCTCTCCCGGCGCGAGGCCGGGGATTTCACCACGGACAAGCGTGTCTTGGCCCTCGTCGGCATGGCGCTGATCGTCGGCACTGGCGGCGCTTTTGCCGCCTGGGTTCTGGTCAGCCTCATCTCGCTGGTGACGAACCTCGTCTGGTTCCACCGCTTCAGCATTGCGGCCGTTTCGATGGCGCAGGCGCCGCGCTCCGTGTGGATGGTTATCATTCCCGTCATCGGCGGCCTCGTCATCGGGCTGATGGCCCGCTTCGGCTCCGAAAAGATCCGCGGCCACGGCATTCCCGAGGCGATCGAGGCTATCCTGATCGGCGGCAGCCGCATGTCGCCGAAAGTGGCGATCCTGAAGCCGCTCTCCTCGGCGATCTCGATCGGCACCGGTGGCCCCTTCGGCGCGGAGGGCCCGATCATCATGACAGGCGGCGCGATCGGCTCGCTCTTTGCCCAATGCTTTCATCTGAGTTCGGCCGAGCGCAAGACGCTGCTGGTGGCCGGTGCCGCCGCCGGCATGACGGCAATCTTCGGCTCGCCGATCGCCGCGATCATGCTCGCCGTCGAACTGCTGCTGTTCGAATGGAAGCCGCGCAGCTTCATCCCGGTCGCGGTCGCGGCCTGCGTGTCGATCTGCTGGCGCCCCTTCCTGTTTCAGGCCGGGCCGCTCTTCCCGAAACAGTTCCACATGGACCTGCCGTGGTGGGGCATCCTGCTCTGCGCCGCTGTCGGTATCATCGCCGGACTGCAATCCGGCATCCTGACGACGCTGCTCTACAAGATCGAGGATCTGTTCGAGGCGCTGCCGATCCACTGGATGTGGTGCCCGGCGCTCGGTGGCCTCGTCATCGGTCTCGGCGGCCTGATCGAGCCGCGGGTGCTTGGTGTCGGTTACGATATCATCGACGGCCTGCTGAACGGCAGCGTCCTGCCGGCATCCGTGCTGACGATCCTCTTGGTGAAAGCCGCGATCTGGCTGGTTGCCCTGTCATCGGGCACTTCGGGCGGTGTGCTGGCGCCGCTGCTCATCTTCGGCGGCGCACTCGGCTGGCTGCTCGGCCTCTTCCTTCCCGGCGATCCCGGCTTCTGGGCGCTGCTCGGCATGGCCGCCATGATGGGCGGCACGATGCGCGCGCCGCTGACGGGCACCTTCTTCGCCGTCGAGCTCACGGGCGACGTCTCGGCGCTGTTGCCGCTACTGGCGGCGACCGTCTCTGCTTATGCGGTCACGGTCCTGCTGCTGCGCCGCTCGATCCTGACGGAGAAGATCGCCCGCCGCGGCCAGCACATCACCCGTGAATACGGCATCGATCCCTTCGAGTTCTCCCGCGCCCGCGACATCATGATCAAGGAGGTCGATACTTTCCCGGCGGATATGACGGTCGGTGACGTGACCCATTTCTTCATGGCGACGCCGAAGACCCACCGCGTCTATCCTGTCGTCGATGGCAAAGGCATCGTGAAAGGCCTGGTCTCGCGCGGCGATGCGCTCCGCTGGCAGCAAGATGGCACGCTTGCCGACCAGACGCTCGGCGATCTCGTCTCCGACAGCTCACTGCCAACAGCCCATCCCGACGATACGGTCGGTTATGTCGCCGATCTGATGCTGGCGACCGATGCCGGCCGCATTCCGATCGTCGATGCAGAAAACGGAGAGTTGCGCGGCCTCGTCGCGCGCAAGGATCTGCTGCGGCTGCGCCATTCACTGCGGGCCACCGAGACGGAGCGCCGGCCTTATTTCGGATCGCGCCGGCAGGTGAATGAAGGGCGCACCTGAGCTCAAGGCCTGACGGTATCAGTGGAAGCCGCCGTCAGCCTGTGACGGCGGACAGTGGCTCACTGCAGCAGATGCAGGCCGGCCGCGACAAAGGCAAGCCAGAGCGCTTCGCTCCAGTGGTTGAAGCTGCCGGCGTAGTAGCGCTGCCGTGTGAAGGACGCGACGATGATCATCAGGGCGGCGTAAAGAAGCAGGCACTTGGATACTGTTTCCAGCGTGTTCGACCGCACAAGGAGGGCGATGGCCAAAGCAATATAACACTTCCAGACGAAGCGCCCGACCGTCGCCTTCGATATATCGTCCAGCTCGATTGACTTCATCGTGCCGTCAGCCCGCGACCCAGAGGACGCAGGCAAGGCCGGCAAAGAAGACGGCGAGAACCAAGGTGAGCCTCAGGAATATCCAGAGATCGTCCGTGTGATCGAACATCACCTCGGTCCTGCGCTGCTGCGCGTTCAAGGACGGATGAGACGGAGCCACATGGCGCATGCGCGCCTGCATGTAATAAGCCCACCAACGACCGTACATCGCCATTTCCTTTCACACTTGTCCGAGCGGGCGAAGATCCGTCCGCATCCATGCAAAGCTATCGGTTCGGGCATATGTTTTCGATTGGAGGAGACAGGCAGCGGCATAAGCTTCGTATAAAGACCACGACGATCGCTCATCCCGCATCGGCCTTTATACGGCCCTTATAAAATTCCGCCTCTTTCCGCATGGAATTCAAATGCGAGGCAATCCAATTTCTTTCCAGGAGGATTCGATCATGTCCCCTGGGAAGAATTTCACTGCGCCGCACACCGAAGCGGCGATCGCCGACTACAATATCGAAGAGGGCCTGGACTTCTCGGAAGTGCCGCCGGTCGCCCGTTATGTTATCTGCCTCGTCATGACGGCGATGGCGACGGCCGTTGCGGCGGGCTTCGACCGTTACGAAGCCATTCCGAACCTGTCGCTCATCTATGTCATTCCCGTCGTCATCGGCAGCGTCTTGTTCGGCCTCGGGCCGTCGCTGTTTTCCGCTGTACTCGGTGCGCTCGCCTATAATTTCTTCTTCACCGAGCCGCGTTTTTCGCTTGCCGTGGCCGATACGGCTAATATCTGGGCGATCGTCCTGCTCTTCGTCATCGCCTGCATCATCAGCGCCATCACCGCCTGGGGACATCGCAAGGGGATCGATCTGGAGCGTACCCGCCGCATGCAGGCCGCGCTGAAGACCTATGCGGGAAAGATGGTGGCAAGCCGCTCGATGGAGGAATCCACGAAGCTGACGCTTGCTGCCGTCACCGGCTTCTTCCACTCGCCGGCCGTCGTCGTCTTCCCGGGTCGGGCGGATGGTGAGCCGGAGGTGCAAGGCGCAGAAAAGCTTTCCGCGATCGAGATCGAGGCGGCAAAATCGGCATGGAACTCTCGCCTCGCCGTCACCGGCGGCGTCTATCCCTATGACGAATCCCGCTTCGACTTCTGGCCGGTTGCGACGGCCTCCGGCCAGCAAGCCATCATCGGCGTCGCCTTCGATCCGGACCGGCGCCCCGCAAACCCTGATGGCATGATGGATATCGTCGCCCTCGTCTTCGGCACCGCGATCGATCGCTACCGGGCCTAGAGCCTTTCCTGGTTAGATTGAAGCATTCTGCCGGAGCAGGTTTTCGTCAGGGCAAAGGCGATTGGCGAAAGGCATACCCCTCGGTACGTCCGAGCCGATCGCCTTTGATCCTGGCGGAAAGATGCCCGGCCCTAGCTGGTTTGCAAGCAAACCACCGGGGTTGGCTGAAACGGGCCGCCTGATCGACCGGCCGGCTTGGCCGTAGATCTGGGCTACGACGCGCGCCGGCCGGTCGGCCATCCGACTCCGTTTGAGCCAACAGAAAGCTGCAATCTAACCAGGAAAGGCTCTAGTTCGAGAATTCGGGCGCAACTGGTGCCCGCAAGGGCGCTTCAGCGTTTACGCAGCTCTTATATTCCCTGCCCCGCAGCAATATCGATTTCATATGGGCTTTTCGGCAAAATCTCCCTGCAATCCTGTCGATGACATCAAGGAAGAAACCCATGTTCGGCCGCAGCGGCGTAACTTATCTGGCGCGTGAACGCGAAATCATGGCCGGCCGCACCCGAAGCCGGAAGATCTATCGGCACTTTCTGGTGAGCGTGATGACCGCAGGCGTGCTGCTTGTCCTGCTGGCGGGCGCAATCGCCATCCGGTTGGCCGGGTAGATGCGGCTGCAGCGCGCGGAGCCCGCCGCTACCGCTCGTCGTATCGCGCGGAGGCTTCATCGATCTCGTTTTGCCGGGAATTCGTCCAGTCCGTGAGATGCGCGAGTGAAACGAGCAACGATCGTCCGGCCGGGGCCAGCCTAACGGACCATCATGCTTGCACATGATGGTCACGGGTCTGGTGCCCTGTTAGCGGCCGAGCCAGCGATATTCCTCGATCGACGCCTTGCCGGTCTTCTTGTCGTAGAGGCAGATCAGGTTGACGTTCTTGACCTTGCTCTTGCCCTTGCCCATCGAGCCGCGCAGCAGCACGGCGACCTTGCCTGTCGCATCGTCGAAGACAACAGGAGCGGTCGCCTCAGGCGTATCCATGCCCGACTGGCCGATGCAGGTGCCGTTCACCTTGGCGAAGAGTGCATTCCACGCGGCATCACTGGAGGCGCTGGCATAGTGAGCCGAAGCCAGCATGGCGGTTGCCGCAATCGTCATTGTCTTGATCATTCTCAAACCCTCGTTGAACGGAAAGGAATCGCGCATCGCGTGGGGCCAGTTTAGTGATGAGCGAGCGGGGCCAAAAGAAGGCGGTGGATGCATCGCGTGGAGATGGTGTGCCGGGGCACAATGCCTTCACCTATCTCCCAAGGCTCCTTGTTCGTGATAACTTTTCACGTTGCCCGCCACCCGCCACCCTCTATTTCCAGGGGCACGGCGGGACGTGCCGTAACGGCCAGGAGATACTCGTGTTCCAGAAAATCGACTGCGTCATCCTCAGGGTCTCCGACTTGGACGAAGGCCTGGCCTTTTATTCCCACACCCTCGGCCACAAACTGCTCTGGCGCACGCCCGATGCCGCAGGCCTTGCCATGGCGGATACGGACGCCGAACTCGTGCTGCACACCAAAACCGGCCCGGAGGTGGATCTTCTGGTGCCCGAGCTTGCCCCTGCCCTCGCGCGTTTCGAGGCGGCCGGCGGAGAGCGGGTCTGCGAGCCGTTCGAACTGCCGATCGGCATGGCGGCTGTCGTGCGCGATCCCTTCGGCAACGTTCTGACCATGCTCGACCAGAGCAAGGGCACGTTCACGACCGACGCCGAGGGCAATGTAACGGGTGTGGAGCCCTAATGAAGTCTCAATGCGGCCCGAGGCACATTTCCGCGCCGAGCAGCAGGAGGCAGATGAGAAACCAGCGGCGGAAGGTTGCCGGTGCGATCCGACCGCGCAGCACCTGCCCCGCCCACATGCCCGCGAGCGCAGGCAAGATCGCAAGCACCGAAAGCGCAAGATTGCCGTTGTCAAAGGCGCCGCGTATGCCGAGGGACGCTGCAAGCGCAATGGTGGAAACCGTGAAGGACAGGCCGAGCGCCTGCACGAGATCATCCTTCGCAAGCCCCAGCGCCTGCAGATAGGGCACGGCCGGAATGACAAAGACGCCTGTGCTGCCCGTCACCAGTCCCGTCGCCGCACCGATGACAGGCGAAAGCCATGGCTCCATCGCCTCCGGCACCCGGAGCTGACGCGCAAACAGCGCATTGGCCGCGTAGAGCACAAGCGTTGCGCCGAGCCCCCGCGTCGTGAAGCTGGTATCGCTGCCCGCAAGCCATGACGAACCAAGCATCGTTCCCGCAATAATGGCTGTCATCATCGGCCAGAACCGCCGCAGAAGCGGACCGAAACCCGGACCAGCGAACAACTGCCAGATATTGGTGACGAAGGACGGCGCGATGAGAAGGCTTGCTGCGGTCAGCGGTGAGGTCAAAATCCCCAATACGCCCATTGCGACAGTCGGAAGTCCCATGCCGGTGACACCCTTGACGATGCCGGCGGCAAAGAAGGTGGCGGTGACGGCTGACATGAAAATGATGGAAAGATCGGACATGACGCGTCGCTAGCAGCTTCCGATATCGGCACAATGCGGAAGTTCCCGCGCCTGCCTTCGGCTGGCCCGAAGGCACGAAATGGCCTATCGTGGCAAAATGCGTTKTGATCTCACCGACCTTCGCCTGTTCCTGGCCGTCGTCGATGCCGGCAGCATCACTCATGGGGCGGCAGACGTGGGGCTTTCGCTGGCCGCTGCGAGCGAACGCCTGCGCGACATGGAGGCGCTCGGCGAAGTCACCCTGCTGGAACGCGGCCGGCGTGGCGTCTCTCCGACAGAGGCCGGAGAAGCGCTGGCTCACCATGCCCGCGTGATCCTCGGCCAGATCAGGCAGATGCATGGCGAGCTCGGCGAATATGCGCGGGGCTTGCGCTCGACGATCAGCATCCTCGCCAACACGGCCGCCATATCGGAACACCTGCCTGAAAAGCTGGCGGACTGGATGGCCACCAACCCGCAGGTAGATCTGCGATTGAAAGAACGGCAGAGCGTCGAGATTGCCCGAAGCGTGGCGGCTGGCCATGCCGAGATCGGTATCCTCTCTGCCGCGGCTGACATGGCCGGGCTGACGGTGCGACCTTTCGCGACCGACCGGCTCGTCGTCGTTGCAAGCAACAGCCATCCTCTGGCCCTGGAGAGCAGCATCCGCTTCGCCGATCTCGTCGATGAGCATTTCATCGGCCTCGCCGGCGGCGCCCTGCAGGATCATATCGATGCGCAGGCCAGCCGCATCGGCATTCGGCTGAAGATCCGCGTGAGGCTGCGCGATTTCGAGGCCATCTGCCGGCTGGCCGGTGCTGGCGTCGGTATCGGCATCGTGCCTGATACGGCGGTCCGCCGCCAAAAACGATCGTCCGGGATTGCCATCATCCGCTTGTCGGATGATTGGGCGACACGGCAACTGGTCGTCTGCACGGCGCAAGGGGCGGAACTGCCCGTCCATGCCCGCAGACTTCTGGACCATCTAGCTGCTGCCCGGCCCGAATTGCGCGTCGAGCCAGTCCAGAACCCGCCTGTTGAGCAGTGACCGGTTCTTCATCTCGCAATGGCCATCCGCGCCCTCTGCGGCAGTGAACCGCATCAGCGTCTTGGGGCAGCGCAACGTATCGAAGAAAAAGCCGGCATCGGCGGCGAGCCCGTCATTCTCCGCCTGGGTGATCAATGTGGGGCATTGAATGCGTTCCGCATGTCCCCGCATGGTGAAGAGCTCGGCCGAGGCGAGGAAAGCGCTCAGACTATCCACCCCATGCACCCAGAAACCCCGCTGCACCACCTTCCAGTTCAGCACTGGATTGCTACGGATGAAGGCATCCATCGTATCGATCAGTTTCTGGTCGAGAGCACCGAGATCAGCCACCGCTTCCGCAGGCACGCCGAATTTTTGGATGATGACCCTGCGAAAGCCATCGGCAATGCTCCAGGTGCCGGGATCGGCAATCAGCGCGGCAATGCGCGGCTCGTCCGCCGCCCCGCGCGGCGCCAGAAGCCCGCCGAGGCTCCAGCCGCTGAGCGCGATACGATCGGCGTCGACGAGCGGATAGTTCACCGCAAAATCCACCACCGCCCTGATGACCACGTCCCAGTCCGGCCGCAGCGGGATGCCGTGCTCGTAGAGCATGGAGCCCTGGCCGGGGCCGTCGAAGAGCAGGCTGTGATAGCCGCGCCGCGAGGCTGCGACGGCGCAGGCAAAATAAGTGTCGGTGATGGTGCAGTCATAGCCGTTGTTGAAGATGATGAGCGGCCGCATCTCATGCTCGAGACCCTGCGCCGGAATGAAATATCCAGGCATCGGCGTCTCGCCGAGCGGAATGGAAAGCCGCTCGATCGTCGGCGCCGAGAGCGCAAGCCCCATCTCCAGCGCATCCGTCTGCTTGCGGAAGGCGGCAAGCAGACGCGGGTCGACAGGCGCGCCGTAGAGCGGATGATAGGAGGTGGCGTAGAAGACGCTTGCTCGCAGATAAAGCTCACGCGCGCTGACCTTATGCCCCGCGGAAAGCGCAGCTTCGGCTTCGCCTTTCAGCCGGTCGCCGGCCGCAACCCATGCCTCGTAAAATGCGCCGTCATCACCATCCCCTACGGTTTCCGCTACAGCCCGGATCTCGCCGAAATCCGCCCCGCCATAGGGAATATAGGCAATCGGCCAGCTGCCGAAATCCTCATGCAACGTGTTCCTGAACAGCATGCTCATCGCCAATTTCCCTAATGGCTGCCGCCGCCGCGATGATTATAAAGGCGGCTTGAAGCCCCATCACAAAAGCTCACGCCGGCCGGATGCAATATTCAAGGTTGTTCTTATATTCTTCCCGTGCAAGGCTGTTGTAAACAGGAGGAAACGGCCATGAATGGTGCAGACAGCCTGTGTGATACGCTGCTGGCAAACGATGTCAGGGTGTGCTTTGCCAATCCCGGCACATCGGAAATGCATTTTGTGGCGGCGCTCGACCGCAAGCCCCAGATGCGCTGCGTTCTCGGCCTCTCCGAGGGCGTTGTCACTGGAGCGGCCGATGGTTATGCGCGCATGACCGACCGACCGGCAGCGACCTTGCTCCACACCGGACCGGGGCTGGCGAACGGCCTTGCCAATCTCCACAATGCCCGCCGGGCAAGGGTTCCCGTCATCAACATCGTCGGCGACCACGCCTCCTATCATCTTGCCCTCGATGCGCCGCTGACATCTGATATCGAAAGCCTTGCCGCACCGATGTCAAACTGGGTGCGTCGCATCAGCGGCCCCGAGGATGTGGCAGACGCGACGGAGGCTGCCTTCCGTGCCTCATTGTCACCTCCTGGTGTGGCAACGCTCATCCTGCCGGCAGATGCCGCCTGGGGCCATGTCGAAACGGATCAGCCGGTTAGGCTGTCCCGGCCGGTACCATCGGCAGTGAACATGGACGTCGTGCGCGAGGTTGCCGCCGCTATCAGAGATACGCCCGGCGAGGCCGGAATCCTCGTCAGCGGTGCGGCTGCCCGTGCCGACTGCCTGGAGATTGCGGGTGCAATTGCGGCCGCCAAGGATGTGCGTCTCTTCAGCGAGATGCAATTGCCGAGGGTCGAGCGCGGCCGTGGCCGTGTCGCTCTGACCCGCATCCCCTATCCGATCGACGCCGCCCTTGATCTGCTGGCCGATATTGATGTGCTGGTATTGGCAGGCGCGCCAGAGCCCGTCGCCTTCTTTGCCTATCCGGGCAAGCCTGGACGGCTGGTGCGCAAAGGCTGCAAGGTTCTGACCCTTGCAAGGCATGGCGAAGATCTGAAAGGCGCGCTGGAAGCACTCAGGGACGAACTCGGCGTCAGGCAGTCACTACCTCCGTCGCGATCATCAGGCCTTTCCGACGATATCGTTCCGTTCGGGCATCTGACCGAGGATGCGATCGCAGTGATGGTGGCGGCAAGACTTCCCGACAATGCCATTATCTGCGACGAGGGGGTCACCTCGGCCCGCCGCTTCTTCGAACTTTCGGCCGGCTCGGCGCCACACGACTACCTGATGAACACCGGCGGCTCGATCGGCTGCGGTATCCCGCTTGCGACGGGTGCGGCGGTCGCCTGCCCCGACCGCAAGGTCATCAATCTGCAGGCGGATGGCAGCGGCATGTATACGGTGCAGGGCCTGTGGACGCAGGCGCGGGAAAATCTAGACGTGATCACGATCATCTTCGCCAACCGCGCCTATGCCGTGCTGCATGCCGAGATGCGCAATGTCGGCGTCGACGGCATCGGCGAGAACGCCCGGCGGATGATGAACCTCGATCACCCGGCCTGGGATTGGGTGTTGGTCGCCAAGGGAATGGGCGTCGATGCCGCGGGTGCGCATAGCTGCGAGCAATTTGCCGATCTCTTCGAAAGCGCGCTCAGGCGCCGCGGACCATTTCTCATCGAGGCGATCATCTGAGCTTTCAGGCATGGCCGGTTGGCAAGGCGGCGATTGAGACGTAGCATCCGGCCTTAAGCCGAAAGCCCCAAGCTAAAAGCAAAGACAGATCATGACAGCTTCATCCCTGCAGACCTCACCGCAGATCCTGCTGACCAGCGCGGGACGGGCGTGGAGTGGGCTCGCGGCCGACTTCCTGCATATTCCGCGCGGCATCTCTCGTGTTCCGGGTGGTGACATGCATCGTCTGGGCATCCACTTCGGCCCGCCCGTCAATGCCGATTGCCACTGCGGTGGCCGGCGCATGCGCCGCGTGCAGAAGCCCGGCGATATCGATGTCATCCCGGCCGGCCTCGACGGGTCCTGGGAGGATGATGCCGATTGCCGGATCCTGCGCGTGAGTCTCGATCCCTCGCGGCTGGAACAGGTCGCGGAAGATCTCGGACGGGATGCCGGCAAGATCGAATTGCAGCCGCGATTTCAGCTGCGTGACGCCGGCATCGAGGCGATCTGCCGGGCGATCAAGGCGGATCTGGAAGCCGATACGCCCTCCGACCCGCTCTACATCGATCTTCTCGCCAACGCGCTCGCCATCCGGCTGATCGAGACGTCGAGCGCCGCCGCGCCGCGGCCCGAGATCAACGGCGAACCGAAACTCTCGCCGCGGCAATTGCGGATGCTGATGGAATTCATCGAGACCCATCTGGACCGGAAGCTGCATCTGGCCGACCTTGCGGTCGTTGCCGGTGTCAGCATCACACGGCTGAAGAGTCTGTTTCGCAAGAGCACCGGCGTTTCCGTGCACCAATATGTCATCCGCCGCCGCGTCGAATATGCCCGCGCCCTGATGACGACGACGGATATGGCCGCAAGCGAGATCGCGCTTGCCGCGGGCTTTGCCCATCAGAGCCATATGGCAACGACCATGCGCCGGCTCACGGGCCAGACACCCGGCGAGATCCTGCGCGAAGTCGGCGAATTCCGCCCGAAACTGCAAAGACCGGCCTGAATTTGTGCGACGCCTTCGGGCTCGCCCTTTAGTCCTTGCGCGTCATCAGCAAGGAGAAACACATGATTGCAATACTCGGAGCCGCCGGAAAGATCGGCTATTCGACCGCCAAGGCGCTGCGCGAGGCAGGTGTGCCCGTGCGCGCTATCCTGCGCGATCCGGCAAAGGCTGACCGCCTGACCGCCATCGGCTGCGATGTCGCATTTGCCGATCTGCAGGACGCCAAGGCGCTTGCCGGAGCGATATCAGGTGCGGACAGCGTTCAGGTCATCCTGCCGGCCGACCCGCGGGCCGAAGACATAAAAGGCGATATGCGCCGCTCGATGGAAAGCATTGCCGAGGCATTGGAAGAGGCGCGCCCCGCCCTCGTGCTTGCCATTTCCGACTATGGCGCCCATCTCGGCGAGGGTTTCGCCATGCCGAGCATGTTCCACATATTCGAACAGCGCCTTCGCCAACTGGATATGCGCCGGATATTCCTGCGGTCGGCCGAGCATATGGAAGGCTGGGGTCGCGTTGCGCCGGCAGCGATCGCAACCGGCATTCTGCCGAGCTTTCATGACCCGGTCGAAAAGCCGATCCCCAACGTCTCGGCGCAGGATGTCGGCCGGATTGCCGCCGGTTTCCTGCTTCGGCCCGACATCGAAACGCGCGAGCAGATCGTTCACGCAGAAGGCCCGCGCCGCTATAGCGCGAGCGACGTGGCTGCCGCGCTGAGCGAGCTGCTCGGCAGCACGATTACTGCTCAAGCCCTGCCCCGCTCGCAATGGCGGGAAAGCCTGGGCCGGGTGATGAGCGCCAGCGCTGCCGATCTTCTGACCGAGCTCTACGACGTGCATAGCAGGGGTGGCCTCATCGACGTCGAGCCGAATGCACGCGATGTCCGCAAAGGCCCCACCGAGTTGATCGACGCGCTCAGGCCTATTGTCGCTGCACGGTGACTTTGAGAGAGATTGTTCTCGCAAGCGGGAACCGGATGAGGCTGAGGGGGATTTACCCCTCAGCACAGGAGGTTCCGATGATCCGCAAACTGAAGTCAGGCGAATATCGTCTCTATTCCCGCAAGCCTGACGCGAAGACGCACAAACGCAAGAACCTGGGCACTTTCAAGACCCGGGAAGCGGCTGAGAAGCACGAGCGTGAGGTGCAGTACTTCAAGCATCACTAGCGCAATTCCAGCAAAAGTGCGCAGCGGTTTAGCGTCCGGAATTACGTGATAACAAAGAGCTGGAGCATTTCCGGCATTCGAGGAAGGCCGGAAATGCTCTGGCCGGCCTCTGCAGCGATAGTGCTGTCGCTGTCACCACTGCTCAGTGTGCTGCAGGAAGATAGGCCTCGCTCAGTGGCCGACCATGCCTTGCGGATTGGTCCGATAAGGGTCGCTGCGATTGGGCTCGCTGTAATACGTCCGGTAGCCGCCGCCCGAATAGGTCTCCCGATAGCTGCCATTGAGCTGCTGATGTGTCTGGGAGTAGAGATCTCCGTTTCGATAAGTATTGTAGCCGCCGCCGAGATTCTGCTCTCTGATATAGGTATTGCCTGAACTGTCAGTGGAGCATGGAGCCGAAACCAGCTCGCAGGAAGCAGACGCATTCCCGGCGGCCAACAAGAAAAACCCAAACAAAACCGCCTTCATGCAAACTCCCTTTTCGCGAAAATCGGCGTCGCGTATGAGTGCAATGTAACTGAGCGATGAAAAAGAACAAACAGAAAACATTTGGGCTCCGCTCTCACTCAATAGATCAAATTATAAACCACGCCTGCAACGATCCGGACCGAATGCTCAAACAGAGAGGCAGCGCAACAATGGGCGAATGGTTGAAGGCGGCGAAACAATGGGCGCGGAGCGTGAAACGCGATGTGGTCGCGCTCTGGATTGCGGCGCGCGACGGCCGCACGCCTATGCTGGCCAAGATTGTCGCCGGCGCGGTTGCTGCCTATGCGCTTTCGCCAGTCGATCTCATCCCGGACTTCGTGCCGGTGCTTGGCTATCTCGATGATCTCATCATCGTCCCGCTGGGCATCCTCATCGCCATCCGCCTCGTTCCCGCGCCTCTGATGTCGGAGTTCAGGGGCATGGCCACCGAGCGCGCGCAGCGCCCGGTCAGCCGTGCGGGCATTGTGGCGGTCGTGATCATCTGGCTGCTCGCAGCCGCCCTCTGCATCTGGCTTGCATCGGATCTGCTTCTTCTACGCTGAAGCGAGCTTTCGCCGGCCTATTCCCGCACGAAGGCGCTCCGCAGCCAGTCGAGGAAATGGCTTGCGGCTGGCGAGAGCGCCCGGCCGGGCTGAATGACAGCCACGAAACCATTTTCGTAAGTCAGGAATTCCGACCGCTCTACCAGCTTGCCGCTTTTCAGCTCGTTCAGCGCAAAACGCCGCTCCACCAGCGCCACGCCGAGCCCGGTCACGGCGGCGCTGACACAAAGATACATATGCGGGAAATAAAGCTCCGACTGCGCCGAGATGCCGTGCCCGGTCGCCGCCTGCCAGTTTGTCCATTGTTCGCTCATATGGTCGGGCGAAATACGGGTCGGGAAACTGAAATCATCGCCATCGGCACTGAATGGATAATCCGGTGCGGATACCAGGCCAAAGGAAACGGAGGCGAGCGGGATATGCTCGCGCCTGAGCTGCGGCCGCGACAGGCGATCCCAGCTCAGCATGATATCCACCCCGTCCCTCGCCCGGTTCGTGCCGCCGTCACGCGCGCTCGATGACATGGTCAGCTGCACGCGGCAATTCGGATAGAGGCTGTAGAATTCCGCCAGACGCGGCACCAGCCAGACCATGGCGAAGGTGGCGCTGCAGGAAAGGTGCACGCTCGCCTCGTTCCGGCTCGCCTTCAGGTCCTGATAGCGCTCCTCCAGAAGATCGAAGGCCCGCGACACCGTGGTGAAGAAGGCAGCGCCATCCTCATTCAGCCGAAGGCCCGTGCCTGACTTCTCGAACACCGGAAGCCCAAGTTGCTCCTGCAGAAGCTGCAGCTGCTTGGAGATGGCTCCATGCGTGCGCCCCAGCTCATCGGCTGCCCGTGTCACCGAGCCGAGACGCGCGGTGGCTTCGAAGGCCCGGAGATAGGAGAGTGGTGGCAGATTGCGGGCCATGGTTTACTCTTATGTGAGTTTTACTAACGGATGTCGTCAAGATAACGCGCTTTCGCAGTCTCTGAGACTACCATAAAATCATGACATTCAAGCAAACAAGCGGAAATTTCTGCTTAAATCTCCGTTCACAATAGGTGAGCTTTGCCAACAGAGAAGGGAAACTTCATCATGCACATGACAGATACACTCCGCCTGTGGCGCGAACGCTGGACCGAACGCCGCCTCTTCGCTCGCGAACTGGATACCCTGCCCGACGAAACGCTCCGGGATTTCGGCATGACACGCGAAATCGCCTACCAGCAGAGCCACCGGCCCTTCTGGCGTGCGTAAGCCACCGAAAGGTTCAGCCCGGCAACTGCCGGTGCCACAACAGCTCGACCGGATGGAAGTGCACGAGTGAAATCCGGTGCAGGCTTGCGGCCACCGGTTGCCAGAGGCCTATCGCACCGCTGATTGCCGCTCCGGCCTCCTCGGGGCTTAGCTGCTCACCGAGCGTAATATGCGGCACCCAGTTTCCCGGCAGATAATGCGGCCAGCACGCCACCCCTGCCGAGGCGGCCGCGGCATGAAAGTCCCGATGAAGGGCGAGCAATTCTGCGGAGACGACAGGCGCGGCGAACAGAACCGAGGCCGGTCCGGGAAAAAGACCGATGCTCGAAAGTTTGACGCTGGGAGTGCTGATATCCGCGCTGAAGCGGTCGAGCGCCTTTGCGATAGGCTCGGGGTCCAGCCCGTCATAGACGGCGAGCGTTATGTGCGGCTCCATGTTCAAACGGCCTGGGGTCACGGCATTGGGCGAAACACGCTCCACATGCTCGACGATCGGCTGAAGCTCTGCGGCGCCGTACGGGTCCAGCTCCATGTAGACGGCAAAAGGCAAGACATCACCTGCTGTGTTTGCAGTACTATGTCAGGCGAAGCCGAGAGCAACAATCCCTGTACCGGCGCATCCTCGACGCGAAGTCAGGACGTCCGCTTTCACGCCGGCGGCATCCTCTCGAATTTCGGCACGGCCGGGTCGAGGTGATCCCAAGCAAAGCCGGCTGCGGTCCAGGACACCAGTTGCGGCTGGTAGCGGCTTGGGTCGTCGAGGCTTGCCGGCGTGACGATGAAGACCTCGGGCATATCGGGGAACGTCATGTAGACGGCCGAACCGCATGTCGGGCAGAAGCCGCGCTGCTTGACGGTCCCTCCTTCGCCGACCGTCTGCCACAGGGATGCCTCTCCCTCGACTTTCACCTCCACTGCCACGAAAGTCAGATGCGATTGATGTCCAGTGCCGCTGGAGCGCTGACATTGCCGGCACTGGCAATCGACCATGACGGCCGGTTCGCCTGATATCTCGTAGCGGATCGCGCCACAGGCGCAGCTACCGGTATAGGACTTGGTCATTTCGCTCTCCTCCTCTTTCAATGCCGCGTCTGCGAAGACGCCTCTTCGGCGACGACTGCGTCGAGCCGTTCGACGACCTTCTTCCAGCCCTCGCCCATGTTGCGATAGGCGGTTTCGTTCTTCGGAAGCACGAAGCCGGAATGAACGAGGCGAAGGCGTGTGCCTGTATCGGTCCTGGCGAGGGTGAAGGTGACGACCGTCTCCAGTTTCGAGCCATAACCGTCAGCATTGCTCTCATGGCCGCCCTTCCACGCATAGGACAGCCGCTCGTTCGGCACGACCTCGAGCACCTCGCAATGGATGGTCCCGTCCCATTCGCCGGCCGGTTTGGTCTGAAATGTGAAACACTTGCCGGCCACAGGCGCAAATCCATCAGGCGGCATCAACCAGCGGCCGATCAGCTCGCCGCTGGTCAGCGCCTTCCAGATGATGTCAGGCGCATGCGGGAAGACTTCGTCGACCACGACGGCCTGCGTGTCGGAGACGTGTCTCTCGGGATTCATGGCTTGGTTCATGGGTCGATTTCCTTCAAGAGCTTTCTGAGATCGGTGAAGCGTTCGCGCCAGAAGGTGCCGTAATGGTCCATCCAGTCGGCCAGCGGCTCCAGACCGCTGGGCTCGGCGCGGTAATAGACATTGCGCCCCTCCGGGCGCTCGCTGACGAGGCCGGCCTGTTTCAGGGACTTGAGATGCTGGGAGATGGCGCCCTGCGTGACATTGCTGCCGCGGGTCAACTCGACCACCGTGATCTCTTTGGAATTGACGATGCGCTCGAACACGGCCCGCCGCGTGGGATCGGCAAGGGCACGCATGACAGCAGTTATGGTTTCGGCTTCGATCATGGAAAATCAAATAGCCAACACTAATCAATAAGTCAACACTATTGTATTTGATCGCGCACCGAAAACGGGTGATGCAACCCGCGTGACGCCTTACGATCTGGTATCGGTGAGATCACCCTGCTCGGTTCGGGTGCCGCATCGAGCGCCTGCACACTGGCGGCGGTAAAAATCTCGCTCACTAGCGCGCCGATGCGCAAAGCAAGCAGCGAGGGTTTTTCTTCCTCGGCAGCGTGGCTGACCCTGGCAAGAAGCTCCCGGTGCGGGCGCAGCGAAAACAACATGCCGAGCGCATGGACGGCGATCAGAAGGATCGCCAAGCCGAGGCTGCGGAAAGCGACGGGACGCCCGAAGGCGTTTCTCCAAGATTGCCCAAGCTCCCTCTCCTCGTAGGAGCTAACCGCTGCGGATTTTACGACATTTCATGATTGCTGTCGCGGCGCGTCCTCACCCGTGTTGCTCGGCGGTATCAGTGACGGAACCTTAGGCCGGTGCGCGCAGTTATGCATGTGAGCGTCTGCGAGGTCTCACCATGTATGTCGTGCTCGGCGCATCCGGAAACATAGGCTCTGCCGTCATCGACGCATTGCGGGTGTCGGGCGAGAAAATCATTGCCGTCGTTCACAGCGCGCAAAAGGCTGCCGCAATCAAGCAAGACGGCGTTGAGCCCGTCATTGCCGATGTGGCCGACACCGGGCAGCTTCGTTCCATTCTGCAAAAAGGGCGCCGAGCCTTTCTGCTGAACCCGCCGGCCGATATCAAAGGCGACACGAACGCCCAGGAGTTGAAGACCGCCAGGAGCATTGCCGCGGCACTCGAAGGATCCGGGCTCGAGAAGCTGGTCGTGGCCTCGACCTACGGAGCGCTTGATGGCGCCGGCATCGGCGATCTCTCGGTGCTGTACGAATTCGAACGCCTCGTGAAGGCAAACGGTATTCCGGCCGCCATCAACCGCGGCGCATATTACTTCACCAATCTCGACATGCTTCTGCAGCCCGCGAAAGAGACCGGACGTCTGGCGACGCCCTTCCCCGAGGACATGAAGATGCCCATGGTTTCGCCAAGGGATCTCGGAGAAGCCGCCGCCGCGCGCCTCAAGAGCCCGATCGGCGACATCGGGATAGACCATATCGAAGGTCCGGAGCGCCATTCCTTTGCCGATGTCGCCAAGGCGTTTTCATCGCGTCTCGGCCGCCCCGTCACGGCCGAGACGATCCCTCGCGAAAAATTTGAGGAATACTATCTCGGGCTCGGCTTCTCATGGGCTGCCGCCCGTTGTTATGCGAAGATGACCGAAGTCACCATCGACACCGGCTTTGAAATGCCCGCCCGTCGCCGTTGGGGCAGGATAACGCTCGATGAGCATCTTGAAGCAGTGCAGACAAAGCCTTGACAGAGCGCTTCGCAGATACACAGCGATACAAAAAGCCCTCTCTGCTGAAACATTTCCAATTCATCCCTCTGCTCAAATGAACCCGTCGCCCGATTGCGGGCTTCAACCATCTGACGGAAGGATAGACAGATGAGGACCATCATGATCATGGCAGCAGGCGCTCTCGTCATTGCCGGCGCAATGCAGCTGACCAAGGCCAATGCGGAAGAGCCCATCCAGCGCACCGATCTCGTCCAGAACGACATCGATGTGCCCGGCCATGAGGCCGTCCAGGTTCGCGTCGATTTCGCACCCGGCGCCTCTGCACCCAAGCACCATCATCCGGGCGAGGAAATCGCCTATGTCATCAAGGGCGTGCTGGAATATCAACTCGATGGCCAGAAGCCGGTAACGCTGAAGGCCGGCCAGTCGCTGTTCATCCCCACGGGCGTTGCCCATTCGGCGCGGAATGTCGGCGACGGCAAGGCCTCGGAACTGGCAACCTATATCGTCACGAAGGGTTCGCCGCTCGTCGTGCCTGTGAAGTAACGGCAGATACAGGCCACCGCGCTCTCTGGCGGGTGGCCGGCCTACCGGCAGAGGATCAACCCGCGGACGCGGGTTTCAGCCGGCTCGTCGAGTGCTTCTTCGCCTGGATCACCCGAAACCATCGCCTCGCCAACGACGTCGAGACCACTATCGCCACCGCCGAGACTTCCCGCCTCCGTCATGCTCCTCGCAATACTGCCGATTCGGTCATGAGTTCTAGATCGGACTCCGAGGCGTTTCCAATGACCCACGGGCAGGCATAATAGTCTTCGATGCGGTCGATGATGCCACCGGCGACATGGACGCGAACCGGCCACGCGACCTGCCACAGGCCTCCTCGCTGGAAGAGCACGAGCAGGACAGGCTCCCCGTCGATCGCCCCCAACTCCATGGTCCACGTTTCCGGGTTTCGCTCGTATTCGAAGAAATAAGGAGAGTTCCTGAGCAGACCGTCGAAGCAGTCGGCGACCCGCAACCGGGCATCGGCGCTGGTGAGACCCCGCACGCCATCCCAATCATGGCGGTTGAAGAGGTCAACATAGTGCTGCAGGAGCCGAGCGGTGTCGGGATCAAGCGGACGGCTCGGTTCGCCTGTCGGTTCAGCGGGCAAGCCGGCGAGCTTCGCCCGTCCACGGGAGAGCGCGGCTTTGACGCCGCCAACCGTCGAATCCACGAGTTCTGCGGTCTCCTCCAGCGAATAGTCGAACACATCCTTTAGCAGGACGCAGGCGCGCTCCTTGGGCGGCAGGCTGCCGACCAGCCGTTCGATGGCGCGACGTGCATCGGTCGTCGCCGGCTCCGCAGCGACGACGCCGATGTCGTCCGAATAGGCGCTCTCTGCGCGCTCGCGCGCATCGCGCCGCCTCAGAAAGTCGATGCAGCGATTGTGAGCGATGCGAAACAACCAGGGTTTCAGCCTGCGGGCCTCATCGAGGGTCTCGATCTTCATGTAGGCCTCGAATAGCGTTTCCTGCATGAGATCCTCACCGTCGAGCCGTGAGCCGGTCATGCGGGCGCAGTAGCGATGCAACTGGGCACGAATGTCTGACACCGTCTCAAGGAAGGCTCGATATCGCACGTCAAATAAACCGACCGGTCGCTCCCGCATGTCCTTCACCTGTCACATCCTGGCGTCATTGAGGAAGATACGAGTCATGCGACTTCGTGACTTTCACCGCGTGCTGCCGCGGCTTCGGTCAGGCCGAGCTTGGGGCGAACCCACTGTGCAAACCGCTCTATCGCATCGTCGGCTTCGGGAGCGCGGCCAGCCATCATCTGGAACGAGTGCAGCATCCCCGGAAATACCTCTAAGCGCACCTCGACGCCGGCCGCCTTCGCGCGGTCCGCGAGCACTCGGCTGTCGTCAAGCAGGGTTTCGTCTTCGCCCGCTTGCAGACAGATCGGCGGCAGGCCCTTGAGATCGGCAAAGATTGGGCTGGCGAATGGATTTCGAGCATCGGCACCTCCGAGCACTTGTGCTGCCAGCATATCCACGGTCGCCTTCTGGAAGAAAGCGTCCTTTTCGCGGTTAGCATCGTAAGAGAGGCCGCTCGCCGACAGATCGTGCCAGCCAGAGATGCTGAGGAGCGCGGCCGGCAGCGGACGTCCCGCATCACGGAGTCTCATCGCGGCTGCAATGATCAGGCCTGCGCCAGCGGAATCGCCTGCACCTATAGTATGCTTCGGCCCGATACCCTGCCCGGCCAGCCAGTCGAACGCGGCCACGACCTGTTCGATTTGCCGCGGGAACTTGCTCTGAAACGAGTGGTCGTAAGTGACGATCAAAGCGTAACAGCCAACCGCCTTGGCGAGGTGTCCGACCATCTTGCGATGCGTCCAGATCGATCCGCCGACATATCCACCGCCGTGCACGTAAAGCATGACCCGATCCCTGGCCGCCAGTTTTGGCTGCACCCACAGCGCAGTCTTGTCGCCGAGGTTCGTCTCGACGTAATCGACGCCGCCCGGTTCCGCCGTCAGAACGGACCACTCGGAGGCTTCCGGCGGCAATTCTCGACCGCTGCGCCAAGCCTCTGCGTTCGTTTCGTAGTATATCTTGTTTGCCAAGCTCTGCTTGCTATCCATTGTCACGCTCCAATTTGTTAGGGGGCGATGTCGAGGACGACCGCCAACAATAACCAAGACGGACGATCGCGCCGAAAGGATACGTCACCAGCAGATCTGAATTTCAGGACGGACTCCTAGACTCACTGTGTCGGGCGGCCCGAATGCGGAAGATGCGGGCCACCACGCGTCGGCGGGTGGCCCGCAGATCGGCAGAGGATCAACCCGCGACGCGGGTTGCTACGGGATTTTGCGCCGCTCTCCGCTTCTCGATATAGGCCCGCAGCGCGGCCGGCTCGTCGGTCTGGATAGTGCTGATGCCGGCGTCCATGAGGCGGCCCCAGATGGCGTCGGGCTCGGTGAGCGCTCTACTGTCGATCCATTCGCCGCTCGCCGCCATATCCAGCGTGTTGAACCAGATCGCCATATTGGCATCCCGGAAGAGCTGCTGGTTGTTTGCGATCGTGTTGAGCTGATCGAAGCGCAGCTCGCACATGAAGGGCCGGATTTCCGAGAGCAGCGAAAGCGTCTCATGGATACCGGCGGCGGTGAAATGCGCCATCGCCATGAAGGGCACGCCCTCGATGTGCTGGGCTCGTACCCATGCGAGATCTTCGCGGGTCATGACTGTTGTCTTCAGGTCGACGGAGGAGGCCACGCCCATCTCGCGGGCGCAGGCTGCGACTTCCGAAAACAGACCGCGATCCTTCAGGTCGAGATCGGCGAAGATGCGGCCGCGAATGGTTTCAAAAACCTGTTTCAGGGTCGGAATGCGCTGGTCGGAAATGGCGCGGTCCGCGCCGCCATTGTCTTCGCGCAGCGCGATCGCCTGCAGTTCGGCCATGGTGAAGGTCTCGGCGTCGCGGTCGATGCCGGCCATGCGCAGCAGCGTGTCGTCATGCATCAGGAAAAGCTCGCCGTCGGCGCTCTTGCGCACATCGATTTCAACGATATCGGCGCCGACGGCGATGGCCTTTTCGATGGAGGCCAGGCTGTTTTCCGGCGCGCCATGCCAGGCGCCGCGATGGGCGACGATGGCGCAGCTGCGGTTCGGGTCGGCGATGAAGTCTTTGTAGCTCATGGTCTTTCCTTATGTGTCAGCCACAGCGGCTGGCGAGATATGATTTCAGTGCGACCGGTTCATCGGTCTGGATAAGGGAAATGCCAGCTTCGATAAGCCGGCCCCAGATGGCGTCGGGATTCTGCATGGCAGCCGTATCGGTGAAGCCGGCAAAGGCGACGGAATCGAGCGTGTTCGCCCAGAGCGCCATGCCCGCCTGACGGGCGCGGGCGTGGAGACCAGCGATATCCTCGATCTGGTCGAAACAGACTTCACAGACATCAGGCGCAAGCTGGAACAGCAGACCCAGCTCGGCTTCAGCATGCGTAGCGCCGATCCGTGACTTGGCCATGAACAGCACGCCGTGCGGGCTGACCGTCTCGCGTATCCAGGCAAGATCGTCGGTCGAGCGGAGGTTGCCCCAGAAATCCACTTGGCCCGCCACATCAAGGTCGCGGGCGCAGGCGATCACCTGAGGAATGATGGCCCGGTCCTTCACGTCGAGATGCACGAAAATGCGATCCCGTGTCAGGTCGAAGAGTTGCTGCAGGCTCGGCAGTCTTTCGGCCGTCATCTCATTGCTCTCGCCGCCGTCGCGGTTTCTGAGCGTGAGGCTGGCGAGCCGCGCCGAACTCAGAGCCTCCGGCGCCTCGTCAATGCCGGCCATGCGTTGCAGCGTCTTGTCATGCAGCAGGAAGAGGCCGCCATCCGCACTGCGGCGCACGTCGATCTCGACGACATCGCAGCCAGCGTGGATCGCAGCCTCGATGGCAACGAGGCTGTTTTCGGGCGCATCGCGCCATATGCCGCGATGCGCCACGACTGCGCAGGCCCTGCCCGAGTCCCGCACATAGTCAGTGTAATTCATGGGGAGGTCTTTCAATGGTCGGCGAATGCGTCCGCAATGGCGCGACCTGTCTCGCCGTCAAACAGGTGCAACCGGGATCGTGGGAAGGAGAAGGAAAGCTCTGTGGCGGGATCGATATCGGCGCCGAAGGGTGTGGCGACACGGATGGAAGTGCCTGCGAGATCGGCGGCAAGCACCGCATGCGAGCCGAGATCTTCGAAATGCCGTAGCCGGCCTTTGATCGCGCCATCCGCTGCGACAGCGATATCTTCGGGGCGGATGCCGAGTTGGAAATTACCGGCATTGTGGTATCCTGCAACCGCCTGCCCGTCCGCCAGGCGCAGCACAGAGCCGTCTGATGTCACCGGCAGGATATTCATGGGCGGTGCGCCGATGAATTTTGCGACGAAGACCGAGGCCGGGCGATGATAGATCGCCTTTGGCGTATCGAACTGCTCGACGCTGCCCTTGTTGAGGATCAGGATCCTGTCGGCAAGTGTCATGGCCTCGACCTGATCATGGGTAACGAAGACGGTCGTGGCACCGATGCGCCGGTGCAGATCGGCAAGCTCGACGCGCATGTCGTGGCGCAGCTGCGCATCGAGGTTCGAGAGCGGCTCGTCGAAGAGAAGCACGCCGGGTTCACGCACGATTGCCCGGCCGATCGCCACGCGCTGGCGCTGCCCGCCCGAGAGCTGCCCCGGCTTGCGATCGAGATAGGCGGCAAGCCCGAGCATCTCGGCAACGGCACCGACGCGCTCCTGACGCTCGGCTTTCGGCAGGCCGGCGACCCTCAGACTATAAGCCATGTTCTGGAACACGGTCATATGCGGATAGAGCGCATAATTCTGAAAAACCATGGCGCAACCGCGCTGCTTCGGCTCCAGGCCCTGCACCTCGCGATTGCCGAACAGGATCTTGCCGCCGCTGACGGCTTCGAGCCCTGCAATCATCTGCAACAGCGTGGATTTCCCGCAGCCGGAGGGACCGAGCACGACGGTGAATTCGCCGGCGCGAAGCTCGACATCGAGCGGCGGAATGACGACAGCCTTTGTGTCATAGGCCTTGGTGACGCCTGCAAGCGTGATGTTGGTGGCCGCGGTGCGGATGGCGGTATCGATGGCGTTCACGTCATTTCTCCGAAAGAACAAGGCCTTGCACAAGGTAGCGCTGCAGAAGCGCAATCATCGCAAGGGGTATGACCGAGACGACCACGACACCGGCCATGATCATCGGAAAGTCAGGAATTTCGCCTTCCATATCGGGCGCCAGCCGCGCCAGACCGACGACGGCGGTCGTCATGTCAGGCTTGGAGGCGGCAACCAGCGGCCAGAGATATTGTGTCCAGCCGCTGAGGAAGGTCAGCACGAAGAGCGCTGCAAAGCTGCTGAGCGAGATCGGCAGCAGGATATGGAAGAGGAAGCGGATCGGCCCTGCCCCATCCATGCGCGCCGCCTTGAAGAGATCGGCTGGCAGCGTGCGGAAGAACTGCCGGAACAGGAAGGTGCCGGTTCCATGCGCAACCAGTGGTGCGACGAGACCGAAATGCGTATCGAGCACACTGAGTTCGAGATGAACGGGCGCACCGAACAAGCTTTGGATCAGCGCATTGGCGCCGGTGATATCAAGCAGCGCATTCAGCGGCGAAAAGATATTGGCTGCCACCTGATAGGTGGTGATGACGCGGATATCGATCGGCAGCATGATCGTCGCGAGGATCACCGCGAAGGCGATACCTGCCCAGCGGATGCGGAAATAGACGAGCGCATAGGCAGCGAGAAAGGAAAGCGCGCAGGTAAAGAAGGCATCGTAAAAGGCCACCAGCATGCTGTTCAGCATCTGGATCGGGATGCGGGTCTCGGTGAAGACGCGCATCACATTGGCGATGAACTGGTCGCCCGGATACCAGGCAAGCCCGTTGCGCAGCAGGAACTCATAAGGTTGCGAGGCATTGGCGAGCGTCAGGTAGAGCGGCCCGAGAATGAAGGTGATACCGACAGCCAGGATGGCGCTGGCGGCGAAATTGAGCGAGCGAGCGTTTTCGATCATGGCTGGCCCTTACCGTTCGTAATTGATGCTGCGGCCGAGAAGCAGGAACTGCGCGGCGGTGAGGATGACGACGAAGACCATCAGGATGGCCGTCTGGGTGGACGCGCCGGAGAGATCGTAACCGCTGAAGCCGTCGGTATAGATCTTGTAGACGAGCAGATTGGTGGAGCCGCCCGGTCCGCCCTTGGTAATCGTGTCGATCAGCGCGAAGGCCGAGGTGACGCTCTCTGTGAATTCCAGCACCAGCGTCAGAAAGAGCTGCGGCATGATCAGCGGCAGCTGCACATCGAAGATGCGCCGCCATGGCCCAGCGCCATCCATGGCGGCTGCCTGAAACATGGTGCGCGGAATGGATTGCAGCCCGGCGAGCAGGATGACGAAATTAAAGGGAATGCCGCCCCACACGTGGGCGACGATCAGCGTGATGAAAGCATCGGTGCCATTGAGGCCCGGCGCCCAGGCGCCCGGAAAGAAATGATTGAGTGGTGCCAGGACACCGACGAAGGGATTGAAGATGAAGGCGAAGACGACGCCGATCGAGGCGCCCGCCACACCCTTCGGCCAGACCAGCACGTTGCGGGCCGTCAGCGACAGGCGGATCTTCCGGTCGGCAGCCACCGCCAGGATCAGCGGCAGAGCGACCGCCAGCGACGAGGCGAAGACCATGAAGAGGATCGTGCGCCAGCCGGCATCCCAGAATTCCGGATCGGCAAGCACCCGGCGGAAATTATCCCAGCCGACGAACTCCGACCCGCCGCCGAACGGCCTTTCCAGGAAGAAGGACCAGTAGAAGGCCTGGATGATCGGCGCGTAGAAGAAGATGAGGATCAGCAGCAGCAAGGGTGCGGCAAGCAGCAGCGGCAGCCAGCGATGGCTGAAAAGCGAGGATTCCGACGACATCACGCATGTCCATTTCGAGAAAAGCCGGTGCGGCGACGGGGGAGCGCCGCACCGGAGATAGATCAGGGCAGCTTTGCCGTCTTGTAGGTCTGCTCGAAGCGGCGCAGCAGCTCGTCGCCACGCTTCTTGGCACTGTCGAGCGATGCCTGTGCGGTCTGCGTGCCGGCAAACGCCTTCTGCGTTTCTTCGATTAGGATCGAGCGGAACTGCACGTAGAAGCCGAGGCGGATGCCGCGGGTGTCGGGGGTGCCGGGCTCGTTCATGGATTCGATGCCGACGCCCGCCGTCGCATATTTGGTGGTGCCGGCATCAGGGCTCTTGGCGATGGCATCGAGCACGTCGTTGGTGACCGGTACGTAGCCGGTCGAAGCCGTCATGAACATCTGCTGTTCGGGCTTGCGCAGGAAATCGAGGAAGGCCTTGGCGCCATCGATCTCGGCCTGGTCATGGCCCTTCATGATGTAGATGGAGGCGCCGCCGACGAAGGTGTTGTGGCGCTCGTAACCCTTGTACATCGGCGTCAGGCTGACGGAGAGTTCATACTCGCCGGCAAAGGCCTTGGACGAGTCCGTGTAGGAGCCGGAGGAATTTTCCATCATGGCGCATTCGCCGGAATTGAAGGCGGCGGTGTAATTGCCGGCCTTGGTATCGCTGGCGATCTTCACCAGGCCTTCCTTGCGCCAGTCGATCAGGTTCTGCAGGTGCTTGGCAAAGAAAGTGGTGTTGAAGACATATTCGGCATCGAGACCGTCATAGCCATTGTGTTTGGAAGCGATCGGCAGGCCGTGACGGGCGGAGAACTGCTCGAACATCGACCACGGCTCGCCATTGGTGACATAGGGGCACTCGTTGCCGGCAGCTTTCAGCTTGCGGGCAGCCTCGATAATGTCTTCCCAGGTCTTCGGCATCTCGGTGACGCCGGCTTTTTCGAGTTCGGTCTTGTTGACGTAGAAGAGCAGCGTCGAGGAATTGTAGGGCTGCGAATAGAGCTTGCCACCTGACGTTTCGTAATAGGAGCGCGCGCCCTTGATGTAATTGTTCCAGTCGACATCGGGCAGCACGTCCTGAACCGGAACGACGGCGTCCGACAGCAGCAGGTCGAGCGTGCCGGCATCGAAGAACTGGATCAGCACCGGATGCTTGTTGGAACGGTAGGCGGCAATCGCCTTCTGCATGGAAACTTCGTAGCTGCCCTGCCCGACGCAGGTGACGTGATTGGCCGACTGCGACGCATTGAAGGCGTCGCATTGTGCCAGAATCGCCTTCTCGACGCTCCCCGTATTGCCGTACCAGAATTCGAAATTGGCAGCCTGCGCAGAAGAGCACGCAGCCGTCATCAGGGCGGCCGCAGCCACCAGAATGGAAATCTTCATTTTGCCCTCGCCTGAATTTAAGACCCGCCGGATCAGCGTCCGGATCGTGAACGGCCGGCTTAATACACTTTATGTGTAACAAATCGATGACGTGGTCCGACTTGATTGAGGGCGAGAAGCCCTTTATGCAAGCACCTGCGGTTGCCATCTGCGTTACAGTTACACTTTTGTGGTATATTCGAGGTGCGTCATGCCTTATTTTCCAGAACCGTTGATTGCATCCCGATTCCGGCGTCCGGGAGAGGAAATTGTCGTTTCCGCGAATGAACGCAGCCTGCTGAAGCTCATCTGGCGCAATCCCGGCCTGTCACGATCCGAGATCACCGGCCATACGGATCTGACCCAGCAATCGGTCCATCGCATCATCGACCAGCTCGTCGAGCGCGGCATCGTTTCTCTGGGGTCCCCGAAGCCCGGCCTCGGCCGCGGCCAGCCGAGCCCGATGCTCAGGCTCAACGGCCGCCACGCCTATTCGATCGGCATTTCCGTCAATTCCGACGTGGTCGACATCTGCCTGGTGGACCTGTCAGGCAATGTGCTCGGCGAAAGCGACATCTCGCTGAGGGAGCTGGGCATGAACCAGGCGCTGGATCGCGTGCAAGCACGCATTGCCGAACTGCAGCAGCTGAACGGCCTCGATGACGAGACTTTCTTCGGCATCGGCTTCGGTATTGCCGGCGCTCTGATCTCCGGGACAAAATACAATGCCTCGATGCCGCTGCATGAATGGTCGCTGATCGAGCTTGGGCCGCTTCTGAGCGATCGCTTCAAAAAGCCCGTCTGGCTGTTGAACGGCGGCAGCGCCGGCGCTGTCGCCGAGGCGATGTTCGGCGCCGGCCGCTTCATCAAGCACTTCGCCTATCTGAGCTTCAATTACGGTTTCGGCGGCGGCTTGATACATGACGGCGAACTGCTACTCGGCGGCAATGGCAATGCCGGGGAATTCTCGGGGATGTTTGACGACGAAGAGACTGGCCGCCGCCCCGCCCTGCAGCTGCTTCTGGAGAGGCTCAAGCGCCACAATATTGACGTGCCGTCGATCCCGTATCTGCGCAGGAATTTCGATCCGAAATGGCCGGGCGTGGTGGAATGGGTCGACGAGATCACGCCCGCCTATAACCGTCTCGTCAACGCCATTTGGGCGATCTACGACCCGCAGGCGATCGTCTTCGGCGGCCAGGTACCACCGGGACTGGCGCAGATGTTGAGCGAACGCACCGAACTTTTCGGCCGCCCGCGCTACGGCGTCGCCCGCCCACACCCCAAGCTCATCGTGTCAGACATATCAGGCGACGCCGCTGCGATGGGCTCGGCGATCGTTCCCTTCAAATCGACGTTTTACTGACGACCAGCGTGCCTACCAATCTGACGCCGCGTGCTCGTCTTCATCATAAAGCCGGACACCTGGAACCTGTGGCAGCCAGGGTTCGCGGCGGATGGTCCAGACCTCGACCATGGGGTGGATGTCGTTCGGTGCCTGATCCAGGGTGCCGATAAAGACTTCGACGGCGTCATCGAGCATGAAGAACAGCCGCGAGCCGCAGATCGGGCAGAACGACCGTTTGTCGTAGATGCTGATCTCGCCGTCCATCTTGAACTTCGAGCCATGCCAGTTCGCCGTTGCCGAAAAGATGGAACCGGTCAGCTTCCGGCATTTTGTGCAGTGGCAGAGCCCGGACTGATACGGCTCGCCTTCGACTTCGTACCTGACTGCGCCACACGCGCAGCCACCGGTTCTCACGCTTTCCATCGCCATCGCGTCCTCTACGCAATCCCATCAAGCCAGCGCAGCATAGCTGACAACGCGCCGAAAACAGCCCGCTTGTCCAAACCGGCCCCAAATGATACCACTTCTCCATGGACAGAACCGCAATCAGCACCTCAGCGATGATGATGCCGCGCTCATAGCGTGGCGGGTTTCGTGCGTCCAGAATGCACCAGCGACCGCCCTTGAGGCGGTCTTTTCATTTGGCGATCCGTCTCGCGGGCAAACAGCCTCGAAAGGATCAACCGATGAACAAGCCGGACACCTATATCACCACCTCGATCCCTTATGTGAACGCCGCCCCGCATGTGGGCTTTGCGCTCGAACTCGTGCAGGCCGATGCCTATGCGCGCCATTTCCGCCTGCTCGGCCGCAATGTGCGCTTCCAGTGCGGCACCGATGACAACAGCCTGAAGAATGTCCGCTCGGCCGAAGCCGCCGGTCTGCCCGTGGCGGATTTCGTCAACGCCAACGCCGACCGCTTCGAGCGGCTCGGGACACGCCTCGATATTTCCAACGACGAGTTCGTGCGTACCTCGCGCGACCCGAGGCATGTCGCCTGCGTGCATGCCTTGTGGAACGCCTGCGCCGACAATGGCGACCTCTATCGCAAAGCCTACGAAGGCCTCTATTGCGTCGGCTGCGAGCAGTTCTACGAGCCCTCGGACCTCGTTGACGGCCGCTGCCCTGAGCACGGCGTCCCGCTTGAACTCGTCCGGGAAGAGAACTGGTTCTTCCGCCTCTCGCGCTATGGCGACCGCATCCTGCAACTGATCGAAACCGGTGAACTCTCCATCGTTCCGGCCCACCGGCGCAACGAGGTGCTGGCGCTGCTGCGTCGAGGCCTTGACGACATCAGCGTCTCGCGCAGCACCGAGCGGGCGCGCGGTTGGGGCGTTCCCGTGCCTGATAGCGATGAAGTCGTCTATGTCTGGTTCGATGCGCTGGCCAACTACCTGACGGGGCTCGGCTACGGCACCTATGAGGAGCTCTTCAATCGCTATTGGACCGCCAGCGGTGAGCGCATCCACGTCGTCGGCAAGGGCATCTCGAAATTCCATACCATCTACTGGCCGGCCATCCTGCTCTCGGCAGGCCTGCCGCCGCCGTCGTCGACCCTGGTGCATGGCTATGTGACGGTCGACGGCAGAAAGATCGGCAAATCCGCCGGCAATGGCATCGACCCCAATAGCGTCATCGATGCTTATGGCACGCCGGATGCCCTGCGCTATTACCTGCTCCGGCATATTCGCTCGGGCGATGATGGCGACTTCTCGGCTGAGCGTCTGGAAGCCGCCTGGACAGGAGAGCTCGGCGGCCAGCTCGGCAATCTCGCCAACCGGGTGCTGGCGCTTGTCTCATCTGCCTTCGGTGGGGTCGTTCCTCCGCTGCAGGAGAGCGATTTTACACAGGAGGCGGCGCGGCTTCCAGCGAAGGTGGCTGCGGCTTTCGATACCTATGAGCTGCATGTCGGTCTTGCTGATATCTTCGCTTTTGTCGGCGAGGCGAACCGTCGTTTTGCGAAGCGTGCCCCATGGGCGGATGCGAAGGCGCTACTTGGTGACATCACGCCCGAAGAACGGCAGGCGACAGTTGATCGTCTTGGTGGTTGCCTCGCGGAGCAGGTTTATGGGTTGGCAGTCGTTGCGCGCTGCCTCCTGCCGTTTCTGCCGCGCTCGGCGGAGGCACTGCATTCAAGGCTTGGGATTGAGGTGCCTGATGTCTATGGGACGCCGCTTGTCGTCGATGGGGTCAGGACGGCGCCGGACGCTGTGCTCTTTCCGAGGAGAGTGGCGGCTTAGAGGCTGCCCAATTCGGTGCTATCGCTTGGCCGGTTCGGACCCTCTAAAAACCCCGCCTTACCCTCACCTCACCACATCGTCTTGGCAGCCCGCACCGGCCATTCCCGATCATAAGTCTCATGATCGAAATCCCCCACCGCATCCTTCAGCATCTGCCCAGGCGTCGGCAGATTCGCGGGGTCGACGAAGTGCTCCGCATTCCACAGCTCGGCGCGCATCACCGCACGCGCGCACTGGAAATAGACCTCGACGATGCTGATGACGATGACCGTGCGCGGATGTTTGCCATCCATCTCGAAACTCGAAAGCAGCGCCTCGTCGTTGGAGACCACGCCGCGGCCGTTGATGCGCATCACCGTATTCGAGCCGGGAATGAGGAGCATCAGCGACAGGCGTGGATCGCGCACGATGTTGGAAAGCGAATCGACGCGGTTGTTGCCGCGCCAGTCGGGAAGATGCAGTGTCGTGTCGTCGATGATGCGCACCACGCCGCCGATATCGCCGCGCGGCGAGCAGTCGAGCCCTTCCGGGCCGACTGTGGCAAGCGCCGTAAAGGGCGAGATCTCGATCATATGCCGATAGAGCGGTGTCAGCCGTTTCGTCACCTTGTCGACGGATGCCTGCGACAGGCCCGCGCCATAGATTTCGTTGAGCTCTTCGATACTGCTGATGATCTTCATCGCTACCCCGTCCGGTTGGCGGCCGCCTGCCCCGCGACCGGCCGGACGCTACACCGATGCGCGGCGCGCCGGAAGCTCAAAAATCGGAATGATCTCAGCAGGTTTCTTGATGTCTCCCTCAGCCAGAAATGCCGCGACTTCGTCAAGAACTGGGGCGGCCGAGATGATGCGCCGGTGGCCAAAACCGTTCGCCCAGGACAGCCGCACCTGCCCGCCCGAGGCCGCATAACGCCGCGCATGGGAGGCACCGACTTCCTTGTCGTCCTCGGCGTGGATGACCAGCACCGGCTTGCCGATGCCTGCGGCCGTTTTTCCCGCGTCGAAATCCTCAAGTCTGCGACCGGTGACACGCTGCACGACATCCTCGAGCGCTGCCTGCGCGGCCGGCTTCAGCCGCAGCATCCGGCCGAAATCGGTAAACAGCCATTGCATCTCGCTGGGCGAGCCGATCAGCACCATGCGCTCGGTCGAGACGGGTTTTACATCCGGCAGTATGGCGGAGGCCGAGACCATGAGCGCAGCACCACCGAAGGAATGGCCGACGACGGCATCGAAGCGGCCGAAACGCGCTTCCGCAGCAGCAATCGCCTTGACCGCCAGCCCCATATGCAGGAAGCGTCCGCCAGCGCGACCGTGGCCGGGAAAATCGAGCGCGATCACTTCCGCGCCGGTATCCGCCAGCATCGTTACCAGATCGGCCATATAGGCCATGCCGGAGCCCCAGCCATGGGTGACGAGGTAACGCTTGCGCCGCCCGAGCGCCCCGCCGTTCAGCCGGTAGGCATGGGCGCGCTTACCCTCGACCGGCAGCAGGAAGCGTTCCGCGCCCGCAAGCCTGGCAACACCTGCCGCATGCGCCGCCTTCGCCTTCTCGCCTTTTGGCTTGACGGATGGCGTTCGGCAGAACAGCCGGAAGGCCGCTTCGCCGGCAAGACGCGGAGAAACGGATTGCATGAGCGAAAATCCGAGGCGGGTGACCTCAAGCGCAAATTTTGCCATGATGGGATTCCAATAATGTTCAACACTGAACAATAAAGTACAACGATGAACAAAAATCAATCCCTACCCTGGGATCATCCGCGTTTTCGCAGCTGGATCGCGGTGGCTCGCGCCTGCCAGCTCATGCAACAATCCCTGGCGCGCTCGCTTTCCGATCTCGATATCAAGCCGCCGCATCTCGATATTCTCGTCAATCTCTACCGCTTCGAAGGCATTTCGCAGCAGGAGCTGGCCCGTAAGCTGCTGGTCGGCCGCTCCAATATGAGCATGCTCCTGCCACAGATGGAAAAGCGCGGCCTGATCCTTCGCCGCGACGACGAGCGCGACAAGCGCGTGCTGCGCCTCTATCTGACGCCGGAGGGGCGAAAGCTGAGCGAGGAAGCCATGGCCATCCAGACCAGCCTCATCGACCGTGTGCTCTCGGACGAGCCGATCGAGCAATGCATGGCGACCGCCGACTCGATGGAGCGCATCATCACCGTGCTGCTGCAGGATCTGCGTGACGAGGATTGAGCCCGGAGCTATCTTCGAGGCTTGCAGCACACAAGTGGGGGTAGTGACGATGCCGGCATGGGATGACAAGCTTGCAATAAACGAGCTTCTTCAGAACTGGGCGATCTGGCGGGATGCCGGTCATTGGGAGCGTTTCCAGACCGTATGGCACGACGACGCCTGGATGATGGCGACTTGGTTCCAAGGGCCTGCAACGGAGTTTATCCGTGTCAGCCGGGATGGCTGGAACAAAGGCGTAAGCATCCTCCATTTTCTCGGCGGCAGTTCGATCGACATCAGAGCGCATCGGGCGATAGCTCAGACCAAGATGACGATCTCCCAGCGGGCATCGGTTCACGGTTGCCCTTGCGACGTGGTTTGCACCGGGCGCTTCTACGACTTCCTCGAAAAGAGAAATGACCGCTGGGCAATCGTCATCCGGCAGCCGATCTATGAGAAAGACAGGATCGATCCTCTTTCGCCCGCCGATATACTCGGGATCGACCGAGAGGTGCTGCAGGCATTTCCGGAAGGATATCGGCATCTCGCCTATATACAGGAGCAGATCGGATATCGAGTAAAGCGCGATATGCCGGGCCTGAAGGGCAAACAGGTGGAAGCTCTATACGAGCGCGGCAATCGCTGGCTGGAAGGGCTTTCCGTTACACCGCAGGAGTTTCTGCGTGATGCATGACCTTTTGCGATGCCGGACTCTCTAATGCAACACCGGCCCGGCCGGCGCCCGCGTCAGCGACTTGTACTCCCAGGCCGCCACGATAATCAGCACCAGCGCCGCCAGAATGCCCATTACATAGACCTGTATGAACGGCGCAAAGAAGGCGCAGAGGATCAGGATGACGATGCCGGCGAGATGGGAGAGCGGCAGACGGCCGCTGGTGGCGCCCTTGAACCAGAGATTGCCGATCAGGAAGAGGCCGCAGCCGCCGAGCACGGAAGCGGCAATGGCGAGGCTGCCCGTCTCATGTGGATGTTCGAACATGAATTCCACCGCCACGGCGTGCACGATGATGCCTGCGAGAACAGGAATATGCGCATAGGTGAAGGCCTGCCGTGCGATACTGCCAGGCGTATCCGTGTGCTCGATGCGGTGTGCCGCGCGCTCATGGCCGAAGCGGAAATAGAGCCACCACATGGCGACCGTGCCGATGAAACCGATCAGAAAGACCACGCCGGTCATGGCGGAGAATTCCATTTCGGAGAAGGTGCGGCCGGATACGAGGATCGCTTCGCCGAGGCAGATGATGATGAAAAGCGCGCAACGCTCCGCCATATGCGCGCCGGAAACATCCCACTCCGCCGCATTCGATCTGCCGAGGCCAGGCACGACAAAGGAGAGCGCCGGCCCGCAATATTCGATGGCGAGCGCGATGACCCAGCAGATCAGCCGTGCTTCATGCTCCAGCAGCCCGCCAGCGATCCAGAATATGCCGGAAACGGCAAAATAGGCGGTAATGCGCACGAAGTTGAGCGTGGCCGAACGGCCTGCAGCCCGCATCGCATAGGCAGTGAAGGCCGAGCGGCCGACCTGCATCAGTAAGTAGGCTGAGGCGAAGAGCAGGCCTTTTTCGCCGAATGCTTCGGGAATGGAGGCCGAAAGAATGAGGCCGAGCATCATCATCACGATCAGCATGGATCGCACCGGCATGCGCTCGGGGTCGAGCCAGTTCGTCGCCCAGGCAGTGAAGATCCACACCCACCAGACGGCAAACATCATCAGTGCGGCTTCGGCGGCGCCCAGCAGCGTGTAATGCGCAAAGAGCGCATGCGACAGCTGTGAAATGGAAAAGACGAAAACGAGATCGAAGAAGAGTTCCAGGAATGTAACCCTGCTGCCGGTATGCCCGTGGGCTCGCAGCCAGCTCTTTTTATGCGTTTCCGTCATGTGCCCCCTCGTCGCCCCTTCGCCTGATACTAAAGATTATCTTGGTTTTTCCGCTGCGTCGCGGCTCATTCCCTTTTCCTTCAGCTCCTCCTCGTAGGCCGAGAAAAGCTCAAAGCCGCGCTCGCCGAGTTCGCGCAGATAGGTCCAGGTATATATGCCGGTATCGTGCATGTCGTCGAAGCCGATGCGCACGGCATAATTGCCCGTCGGGATCATTGAGATGATGGCGACATTGCGCTTGCCCGGCACCGTGACCTTCTGCCCCGGCCCATGCCCCTGAACCTCGGCCGACGGCGACAGCACGCGCAGAAGCTCGGCCGAGAGATCGAAGCTCTGCCCGTCATTGAAGCTTACCACCAGCCTCTGGCGGTCTTTCGAAACCCGGAGTTCGGTGGGCCAGATATCGCTCATCGTTATGTCCTCTTCTTCTGCGAGGAGTAGGCGCTGATCTTTTTCGGCGCAAGCGTAATTTGCCGTGGCGCCGAAAGCTGTTTCCCTTGACGCCACAATAGCATATGCCCACATTAAGGAGAGTACGGAGATTGACGTGAACACCATAGTCGGAACGATAGGCAATGCCTCGCCGCTGGTAGCGGATGCAGCGCCGATGATTGACCCCTTCGGGCGTGCCGTCACCTATCTACGCGTTTCCGTCACCGACCGCTGCGACTTCCGCTGCACCTATTGCATGGCGGAAAACATGACCTTCCTGCCGAAGAAGGACCTCTTGACGCTGGAAGAGCTCGACCGGCTCTGTTCCGCCTTCATCGCTAAGGGCGTGCGCAAGATTCGCCTGACCGGTGGCGAGCCGCTTGTGCGCAAGAACATCATGTACCTGGTACGCCAGCTTGGCCGCCAGGTCGGCTCCGGTCTCGACGAGTTGACGATCACCACCAACGGCTCGCAGCTCGCCCGCCACGCCGAGGAGCTCTATGACTGCGGCGTGCGCCGCATCAATGTTTCCCTCGATACGCTCGATCAGGAGAAATTCCGCAAGATCACCCGCTGGGGCGATTTCGCCAAGGTCATGGAAGGCATCGACGCCGCCCAGAAGGCCGGGCTGAAGATCAAGCTCAATGCCGTGGCGTTGAAGGATTTCAACGAAGCGGAAATGCCCGACATGCTGCGCTTCGCGCATGGCCGCGGCATGGATCTCACCGTCATCGAAACCATGCCAATGGGCGAGATCGAAGAAGACCGCACCGACCAGTACCTGCCGCTCTCAAAACTGCGCGCCGATCTGGAACGGCAATTCACGCTTGCCGATATCGATTACCAGACCGGCGGCCCTGCCCGCTATGTCCGGGTCGCGGAAACCGGCGGCCGCCTCGGCTTCATCACGCCGCTCACCCATAATTTTTGCGAGAGCTGCAACCGCGTGCGCCTCACCTGCACCGGCACGCTCTATATGTGCCTCGGCCAGAACGACGCCGCCGACCTGCGCGCGGCATTGCGCGCCACCGAAGACGACGGCCTGCTCCATGCGGCCATCGACGAGGCAATCACGCGCAAGCCCAAGGGCCACGATTTCATCATCGACCGCACCCACAAGCGCCCGGCCGTTGCCCGGCATATGAGTGTCACCGGGGGCTGAGATGCGGTCCCGCGAAGCGGGAGCAATCGATTGCAGCGTTGAACGCCCTGAGCCATGCATGGCGCCCTCCCTTCAGCCATCGAGCACCTGATCTTGCAGTGAGCCGCAAGGCACGCTCATATGGCATGACTGTGTGAACATGGAATCGCCGAATGCCCACTGACACCAGCCCAAAACGTTATCCCGAAATGCAGGGCAAGATAGCCCTCGTCACCGGCGGATCGGCCGGCATCGGCCTTGCGACCGCACAGGCTTTTGCCCGCGAGGGTGCCACCGTCATCATCGCCAGTCGCAACGAGAAACGCGCAAAACAGGCGCTTGCCAGCCTGCCGGATGGCAGCGCCAGTTGGGTCGAATGCGACGTGGCCAATGGCAAGTCTGTGGAAAGGCTGATCTCCGGCATCGTCAAGCAATATGGTCGGATCGACTACGCCTTCAACAATGGCGGCAGCGGCGGACGCGGCGCACCGCTTGGAAGCCTCGGCGAGGATGCCTGGCGCAAGACCATCGACGGCTACCTGACCTCGGTCTTCCTCTGCATGCGCTATCAGATCCCGGCCATGCAGAAGAACGGTGGCGGTGTCATCATCAACAACTCATCCGTTGATGGCCTGCGCGGCTATCCCTTTCCGGGCGGTGCGGCCTATGCAGCCGCAAAACACGGCGTCATCGGGCTGACGAAGAGTGCCGCACTCGAATATGCCCGCGAGGGTATCCGCATTACCGCGATCTGCCCCGGCTGGGTCGGCACCCCGCCCGTCGAATCCTTTATGAAAAAGAGCGCCGATATTGCGGCCGCCATCATCGCCCAGACGCCGATCGGCAGGGTCGCCACGCCGCAGGAGATTGCAGAGGGCGTGCTGTGGCTCTGCTCGGATGCCTCTTCCTTCATGCTTGGAAGTCCGCTGGTGCTGGATGGCGGCTACATGAGTTGAGAGACTATGTTTCGCCGCACGAGAGAACAGGAAGAGGCTATCTGGCGGGACATCGTTATCGCTATTCCCTGTCCCCGTGCCTTTCCTTTGCCAAGCGGAGCATGAATGACTGACGGCAATGATATTCCAATGAATGAGACGCGCCGCACCGACAGGCTACTGCTGCGCCCACCGACGATGGAGGATCTTCATTTTCTGACGGAGCTGTTCGCAAAGCCTGAACTGGTCGCGCACAGGCCCGTGCCTCTGCCGGACAGCCCTGAAGAAAGCGCCGCGCGGCTGGCGAAGGACATGGCGCATTGGGAACAACACAGCTTCGGCCGCTTTGCAGTCATCGTCAATGGTGAGCTGATCGGCTTTGGCGGTGTCACCGTGTCGAATGAGTTCGAGGGTCTCAACCTCTCCTATCATCTCGATCCCGGAAGCTGGGGACACGGTTACGCAACCGAACTCGTTCGCGGCATACTGGCCTTTGCCTTCGAAGAGCTGAGTGCCCGCCGCATCATCGGGCTGGTGCGCCCGGCCAATCCCGCATCTCGCCGCGTTCTAGAGAAATGCGGCTTCGGCTTCGAAGGCCAGGTCATGCTCCACGGTGCGCCGACGAACCTTTACAGCCTTCTATCCTGAAACTTTCGAAGAGCCCTCTCCGCCTGGCATTGCCTTACTCGAGGATGGGCACATGCGGCGCCGCCGACCGCGGCAAGACTCCGGTCAGCCGCGGATCATCCGTGACTTCGACCATGAAGGCATAGGGGCTGAAGCCGGACCGCTGATAGAAGGGCAGCGCGTTCGGGTGGTCGAAATGGCAGGTGTGGACCCAGAGTCGCTCGATCGGATGCGCCCAGGCGATGGACAAAGCATGATTCATCAGATAGCGCCCCGCCCCTGTTCCGATGGCGCTTTCTCCGACCCCGAAGAAGACCAGTTCACATTGGCCGGGCTGCCGGAAATCAAGCTCCAGCATTCCGGCTTGCAGGCCATTCGAGAGCAGCACATAGATTTCCACCAAGGGGTCGCCGATGACGGCTTTCAGCGCCTCATCGGCCATGACCAACCGGGAAACCCAAAGCCAGTCCTCACCGATCGCCCGGAAGAGCTGCCGATAAGTCTGCGGATCGGGCGCCAGCATCCTCTCCAGGGAAAGCCCCGCAGTGTTGCCGATCTCCCTCGGCAGCGGCTTCTCGGTCATTTCCAGACAGGTGACGGCGTTTGCAAGCTTGCCCCTGGGAACCGGAGAATATCCCATGGGCAGTTCGGGGTTCGAGTGGTCCGATTTTTCCGCGGTACTCATGTCTCGTCTATCCGTTGTGCGCCGTTTCAAGATGTCCAATGGAGATCAGGATTCGGCTATCGACTCAACCCGCTTTGCCGCGGCTGATAACCAGCACGAAAAAAGCCCCGCATCAGCGGGGCCAAGTCTTTCTGAGTGGAATACTCTGATGTCGGATTGTTATCAGTGCCAGGTCTGGCCGTTGTACCAGGTATCGACGTCGCTGCGGATGCGGTCCTTGGCGAGGCCGTAGCGTTCCTGCAGCTTGCCTTCAAGCTGTTCGCGGCGGCCGTTGATCTGGTCGAGGTCGTCGTCGGTGAGCTTGCCCCACTGTTCCTTGACCTTGCCCTTCACCTGCTTCCAGTTACCTTCAACACGGTTCCAATCCATCACGGTTCTCCTTTGTTGGACATGGTTGGAAAACGACGCAGGCGCCAAATTGTTCAAAAGAAAAACCCGCGGTTGGAAAACCGCGGGCCCTTTCTGATCTCAAGCCGATGCATTGACTTATGCAGCACGGCCCGTCCAGCGACCCTCGGCGCGGCCATATCCATGCACCTCGCCTTCGTCACCGGTGCGGAAGCGGTTGACCTTGTCCGAGAGCATGTCCACACGCTGGCGCAGGCCCTGGATTTCGGCATTGTTCTCTTCCACCATCGCCGCATTCTGCTGGGTGATGAGCTCCACGTCATGCACCGCCTTGCTGACCTCGTGGAGGCCTGTCGACTGTTCGCCTGTCGCAGCCGAAATCTCGGCGACGAGGCGCTGCACGCCGCCGACATGGGCGATGATTTCGGCGAGCGCCTGGCCGGTTTCCTCGACAAGCTCTACGCCGCTCTGCACCTGGCCGGAACTCGCCGAGATCAGTTCCTTGATCTCGCGGGCGGCCTTGGCGCAGCGCTGGGCAAGTTCACGCACTTCCTGCGCCACGACCGCAAAGCCGCGACCCGCCTCGCCTGCACGTGCTGCTTCGACGCCCGCATTCAGCGCCAGGAGGTTGGTCTGGAAGGCGATCTCGTCGATCACGCCGATGATGGTGGCGATCTTTTCGGACGACCGGTTGATTTCGCCCATCGCATCGACGGCCTTGGCAACGACTTCACCGGAACGGGTCGCAAAAACCTGCGTCTCGTTGACGGATTGCGCCGTCTGCTTGGCACGGTCGGCGGTCGAGCGCACGACATTGCTCAAGTGCCGCAGCGCCCGCGAGCTCTCCTCGAGTGCGGCCGCCTGCTGTTCGGTGCGGCGCGCGAGATCGTCGGCCGAGGAGGCGAGGTTGCCCGTGCCGCCCTTGATCTCGACGGTGGCGCCGCGCACATCGGCCAACGTCTGGCGGAGTGCCTCGACGGCATGATTGTAGGTATCGGCCATATCGACGAAATCGCTGGCGAGATCGCGACGCATGCCGATTTCTAGATTGCCTTGTGCCAGCTGCTGCAGCACGTCGGAGAGAGCATTCAGCGCCTGCTTCTGTTCGGCCTCGATGCGAGCGCGCTCGGCGGTGCGGCGGCTCGCCTCGTCGGCTGAGAGCACCCGCGCGCTTTCGGCCTCCTTCTCGAGCCGGACGTTTTCGACAGCCGCATCACGGAAGACAGCGACCGAGCGAACCATGTCGCCGATCTCGTCGCCGCGGTTACGGCCTTCGATGGCAACTTCGAGATCGCCATTAGCAAGCCGGGTCATCACGTCTGAAACGCGCTTCAGCGGGCCGCGCAGGGTTTCGACCAGCATCAGCCCGCCGATGATCGCCAGCAGCGTCCCGAGGATCATCGCAAAGACAGAAACATTGGCCGAACGCTCGCTGTCTTCCTTGCCGAGTTCCTGCGCCTGGCTGACGAACTGGCGAAGCGAGGCCATTGCGCCGGAGAGGATTTCGGATGACTGCTGGCGTGCCGCCTTCCAATCTGCAGCCGCCTTCAGCATGTCTGCAGAAGCAGCGGTCAGCGAAACGGCAGCCGGGGCGACCTTGTCTGCGAAAGCCTTCATGACGGCATCATTGGCGCCGAGCGCAGAGATCTTCTTGGCGGTTTCGGTCAGCACCTTGAGGTCGGCAAGAACCACGTCCCGCGCGGCGGCATCGCGCGCGCTCAGCATCTGGCTCACATGCACCTGCAACCGGTCGGCGCTGTCGCGCACCTGGTCGACCGAGGTCAAAAGCTCGCGCTGTTCGGCAATGCTCTTGTCGAGGCTGACGAAACGGGCGGATGCCGTGTCGCTGTTCTTGGCCGACTGCAGCGTCATCTGACCCTCGGTATTGACGAAGCCGGTCAGTAGCGGCGCCATGCCGGAGGCTTTCTCATCCGGTGTGCCGCTGCCCTTCAGGAGCGCATCGAGCTTGCCGGCTGTCTCGGCGACCTGTCCGATCAATGGCTGGCCATCCTGGGACACCATGGCCTTGGCGACATCGAGTTGCTTCAGGATCTCGGCAATATGCTGCTGGGCGGCCTCAATCTGCTCCTCGGGCGTAAAGCCCATCTGGATGTCGACGCGCATCGCGCCCATGATATCGGTCAGCGACTTGAAGGCGGCAGAATTGTAGAGCAGCGCCTTGGCGAAGACTTCCTTGTCGGTGAAATCCTTGCGCACGAGATCGGTCTGGCTGCCGGCTTCATCCGCCGCAGCCCGGATCGCCTGCACCGTCTTGTTGATGGCCGCGACGCTCGCATCTTCCGTCTGGCGCAGGCCCCACAACGTCTCCTGCTGCTTGCGCATGGCTGACGCCAGGCCGCTGACTTCGGTCAGCTGGCTGCGCTGGTCGCCGGTCTTCAGCAAGCCGTTCAGGCGCGCGACGCCGCTCTCCTGCGCATCGATCGCCTTGCCGAAACCGGCTTTGCTCGCATCCGAAGGGTCTGAGACGAACTCCTGGAGTGCGGCCTGCAGGTTCTCGAAATCGGAGATGTTTTCGATCGTCGCGCGCGTCACCGTCATGTGGCCGTTCAGGATATTGGCCGTGTGGTAACCGAGGATGCCGACACCGGCGATCAGCACGACGAGCGGGATGACGAACAGCAGGACCTTGGTGACGATGCGACGGCTTTGCAGAAGTCGGTCGATGAAGTGCATGGGACGCGGCGCCTTGAAGCTGATGGTACCGTCCACTCCGCAATCATTCCGGATGGTTCGGCGGCCTCCTCCATCATGAAGAGTGGTCGCATGTTTCGCTGAATCGGTTGATACAACCTTAATCCGCAACCGGAAGATTTGGGAATTATCCTTATATTTCTAATATTTGCCGCAACTGCACAAGGATTTGCCTTCCCTTACGCTAGGTTGCGCTGCGCTGCAGCATCGAATTATTGCAGGTGTGGCATTCCTCCGATTCCCTTGCTGTCGGTTCCCTTCTAAAAGGGCTTGTAAGGTAAGGGAATCTCCAGCATGCCGCGATCACGCAATACCGAAGGCGCCATCTATATGAGCATGGCGATGGCGGGCTTTTCCTCAAGCGACGCACTCTCCAAATCGGTCATTTCCTACATGAATGCCGGCGAGATCATGTTCCTGCGTGGCCTCTTCACCAGCATCCTCGTCTATCTGATCGCCTGGAAGCTGGGCGCGCTGCGGCCCTGGCGGGTCATGCTCAAACCCGTTATCGCTCTGCGCATTGCCTGTGAGATCATCGCCGCCGTCACCTACATTACCGCTCTCGGCATGATGCCGATCGCCAATGCCTCGGCGATCCTGCAGTCTCTGCCGCTCGTCGTCACCTTCGGCGCGGCACTCTTCTTCAAGGAGCCGGTCGGCTGGCGGCGCTGGATGGCGATCCTTGTCGGCCTCATCGGCGTGATGATCATCATCCGCCCCGGCCCGGAAGGCTTTACCGCCGCCGCCCTCCTCTGCGTCGGCAGCGTCGCCTCCACCGCCGGCCGCGATCTCGCCACCCGCAGCATCAGCAAGGATATTCCCTCGCTGATGATCACGACGGTGACGGCGGTTTCGGTAGCAATCTTCGGCGCGCTGATGATCCCCTTCCTCGGCGGCTGGGAACCGGTCAGCGTCACCTCGCTCACGCATCTGCTGCTTGCCTCCGTGCTGGTGCTCGTCGGCTACCAGTCGGTCATCCTCGCCATGCGTACCGGCGAGATCTCCTTCGTGGCACCCTTCCGTTATACGAGCCTGATCTTCTCTTCTTTGCTCGGCTTCTTCTTCTTTGCCGAAGTGCCTGATTTCTGGACGCTGGTGGGTGCCGCCATCGTTATCGCCTCCGGCCTCTATACGTTCTATCGTGAGGCCAAGCGCCACGTGCCGCCGGTCGCGCAGGAATCGGCGCCCCGCTCGCCCGTGTGATAGTCCGAGGTATCGCCATGACTGACTTCGTGCTCGACCAATCGACCATTCCCGGCGTCGTGCTGGCCGGCGGGCGCTCATCGCGCATGGGCCGAGACAAGGCGGGCGTCACGCTCGGCGGCCGCAGCCTGCTCTCCCATGTTCTGGCCCGCCTCTCGCCGCAGACGGCACAGATAGCCGTCAATGCCGATGCGGCCGACGGACACGACCTGCCCGTTGTTTCCGACCGTATTCCCGGCAAGGCGGGGCCGATGGCCGGCATTCATGCGGCCATGGTCTATGGCGCCGGCCTGCCTTCCACCCATGTCGTCACCGTCTCCGTCGATTGTCCCTTCCTTCCGGCCGATCTTGTTAGCCGGCTTGCGGGCGCGGTAAGCCATCCCAAACAGATCGCCATTGCTGCCTCGGAAGGCCGCAGCCATCCGGTCTTCGGCCTTTGGCCGACGGCCCTCGCCGGGGATCTGGAAGAATGGGTCAGGATCGACGAGAAGCGCCGTGTTCGCGACTTCCTCTTGCGTCATGACGTTACGGAAGTCTCCTTCCCGCTGCATCCGACCCGCGCCAGCGTTCTCGATCCCTTCTTTAACATCAACACGCCGGATGATTTAATAGAGGCCGAACGCTGGCTGGAGGCACTTCGTGCATGAAAAAGATGGGCACATGAAAGAAAATGGGCGGATGACACAGAAAATCTTCGGCATCGCCGGCTGGAAGAATTCCGGCAAGACGGGCCTTGCGGTGCGCCTCGTCGAGGAATTCACCCGCCGCGGCTATCGCATCTCCACCATCAAACACGCCCACCACGATTTCGACATCGACAAGGTCGGCGCCGACAGCTACCGCCACCGCCAGGCCGGCGCCCATGAGGTGACGATCGTCTCGGGCACCCGCTACGCCATCATGCACGAGTTGCGCGGCGCCCCGGAACCGACATTCGAGGAGATATTGGCGCGGCTTGCGCCTTGCGATCTGGTGCTGATCGAGGGCTACAAGCGCGAGCCGATCCCGAAGATCGAGGCGCGGCGGCTGGAGGCCGCAAGGCGCGATCCGCTGGCGCCTGAGGATCCGCATATCGTGGCGATTGCGGCGGATCACGAGGTCGAGGATGCTGCAGGGCTCGCCTTGTTTGATCTCAATGATACGATCGCGATTGCGGATTTTGTTGCGCGCACGGTTGATCTTGGGGCTCCTCCGTCTCCCCAACCGGCGTGAGCGAACGTCTGAGCGGATAGCGAAGACCGCATTTGTTTTACCTGCGACCCCTCATCCGACCCTTCGGGCTCCTCCCATCATCGCCATCACAAAATAAAAAGGGCGAGGCCCTCACGGACCCCGCCCTCCTCATAAGATTCCAGGTATTCGCTTACCTGTTCTGTGCCACCGGCCGCACCAGCGGCGTCACACGGCGAATGGTCACACGCCGATTCTCCTGGTTCGGTCCTGCTGTATTCACCTTCAGATAGCGCTCGCCATAACCCTGAGTCGCAAGGTTCTCCGGCGGGATGCCATAGACATCCGTCAGTACGTTGGCGACCGATTCCGCGCGCTGGTCAGACAGAATCAGGTTGCTCTGGTCAGAACCCACCGCATCCGTGTGGCCTTCGATCAGGAAGGTCTCGCTCTTGTTCTTGTCGAGCACTTCGTTGATCGCATCGGCCACCTTGCGCAGCGTGCGGGCCTGGGTCATCGGGATTTCCGCACTGCCGGTCGCAAAGGTCACCGTATCCAGGTCGATGCGGCGCACCTTGTCGCGGATACGGGCGGAATATTTCACCTCGTTCAGCGAATATACGCGTTCGACCGGCTCGACAGGCGGCTCGCTCAGGAACTCGTAATAGTCACGGTCCGGATCGGTGCTGGTGTCGATGATATAGTCGTTCAGCGGCACGCGCAGGCGCATCGGCGGCAGGTCGGCACCCGCATCCTCGAAGTAATCGCGGTCCGGATCCTCATAGAGCTCGGGAGAATAATAGAGCACTTCTTCCCGGCCGCGGGCATCGACGCGCGAGCGCTGGATGATGTCGCCGTACCGGTTGCGGATCGTCACGATGCGATAGCCCTCTGGCCGCATGATCGTCTCGCGGTAGCGGTCGCCCGAAAGCTCCTCGTAGCTCGGCCGTTCGCCGTCACGCAGGAACCGGCGGTCGTCATCGCTGCGCACCACGGTGCGGTCGCCGAACTGAATGATGATACGGCTGTCGTCCGTGCTCTCGCCGTAGTTTGCACCTTCCTGCCGGTCGAACTGCGGGCGGCGGTCCATGCGGCGGCCCTGCTCGCGGGTCACGGCTTCCATCTCGACCGGCGCGCGCTGCTGGCCGCGGCTCAGCGACTGGGCCTCGGCATCCGAGGTCGGTAGCTTGAAATCCTGGCTGTCGGCGCGCTGGCGGTCGCGGTCGCGGCGACCCTGCCGGCCCTGGCTGCGGTCGGCATCCTTGTCGCTGTCGAGAACGGCGGCACCATTCTCAACCGGCAGGACGATGGTCTCGCTGCTCTTGGCCGGGTCCTGGGCGATCTGCTTGCGGCGCTCCAGCTCCTGCGGGGTGACCTTTTCAGGCGCCGGAATGGCCTGTTCGGCCTGCTGCGGCGCACCGGCTGCCGGCTGTTCGCCAGGCTGCGGCACGATGGCGGCAGGCTGTTCAGGCTGCTGGCCGGGTACGGGCTGGACAGCCTGCTGACCATTGGCGGGCTGTTCGCCAGCGGTAGGCTTTTCAGCGGTTGCCGGCTTTTCAGCGGTTGCCGGCGTTTCAGTTGCAGCGGGCTTTTCGGCTGTCGCAGGCTTTTCCGCCGGGACGGGCTTCTCGCCTGTCGGCTGTTCGGCCGTTGCGGGCTTTCCGGCTGGGACGGGTGCCTCACCAGAAGGTGCTGCCTGCTGCTCGGTTGTCGCGGGACGCTTGCCGCCGGCTGGCCGCTTGCCGCCCTGCTGCTCCGCCGGCTGCTCTGTCGTTTCCGTCTTCTGGCGCTGCGGGCGCTGGCGCGGTTTTTCAGCAGGCTGATTCGCCTCGCCGGCGGCCGGAGCTTCGACAGCGGGCTGCTGCGAGTCAGGAGCGGCCTGCTCGGCATTCTGCTTGCGATCGCGCTGGCGCTTCGGCTGCTCTGCCGGGGGCTGTTCCGCCTGCGGCTGCTGAGCTTGCGGCTCGGCCTGCTGTTCCGGCTGTGCCTGCTTCTGGCGGCGCGGCCGCTGCGGTTCCTCGGCGGCAGGAGCCTGCTGGTCGGGTGTTGCCTGTTCGGGCTGGGCTTCGCGCTGGCGGCGTGGACGTGCGGGCTCCTCGGCCGCGGGTGCCTGGGCTTGCGGCTCTGCCTGCGGTTCGGGCTCGCGCTGGCGCTTGGGCTTCTGTTCCGGTTCCGGAGCGCTTTCGGCGGGCGCCTCGCGCTTCTGCGGCTTCTCGGCGGGCGCCTCCTGCTGCTGTTGCTGCTCTTCTGCCTGCTTCTTCTTTTTCAGGAGCTCCTCTTCGGAAGGTGCGTCCTGCGCCACCTCGTAGCTGCCCCCAACGACGGTATTGGCAACAGTGCCGGCAGCGCCATGCTGAACCCCGCCGACTGCGGCGTAAGCGCCTACCGGCGGCACTACGAAGGCAAGGGAAAGCAGCGGAAAGGCCGCGCTCGCAAACAGTCTGGATTTCATGCCCATATGGGGTTTCCTCGTCCTTGTTTTGACTTCGACCGGGGCTCACTGCCCCGCAATCACGGCTTTTTGTGCACCAGGCGAAACTCAAAGCGCTAAAGTGCCGATTTGTTCCGGAAGCTAGGAAGGCACGCATTAACCTCGCCTGAACGTGGCGGTCGGTCCCCGTTCATGTCGGCTCGCACGTTGGCTGCCGGTTGCAGCGCACAATTGCGGCGGGATTCCTGTTGCAATTTTGTGAGAAAAGGTTTGATTATCGCCGCAAGACGGTGGTGGCACCGTCGAAGTGTGCGGCCTCCGGCGAACAACAAAAAGGCCCGGAGCCACCAACAGAGAGGATCCTCATGCGCATTTCCACCAAGCTCCTTGCTGCTGCCTCGATGGCGGCAATGTCTCTCTTCGCCGGCGCGGCGCTTGCCGACGGCGAAAAATATGTGATCGGCACGGACTCGACCTATCCGCCTTTCGAATTCGTCGACGCCAGTGGCACCATTCAGGGCTTCGACATCGATGTCGCCAAGGCACTCTGCGCCCAAATGAAGGCCGAATGCTCCTTCGTGTCCACTGACTGGGACGGCATCATCCCGGCTCTGAACGCCAAGAAGTTCGACATGATCGTCTCTTCCATGTCGATCACGCCTGAGCGCCTCAAGCTCGTCGACTTCTCCAACAAGTACTACAACACCCCGCCGGCAATCGCCGTGCCGAAGGACTCCACGATCACCGATGTTGCCGGCCTCAAGGGCAAGGTGATCGGCGCGCAGACCTCCACGACCCATGCCAACTACGCCGAGAAGCATCTCGCCGACACCGAACTGAAGCTCTACCCGACGGCTGACGAGTACAAGCTCGACGTCTCCAGCGGCCGCGTTGATGCCGTCATCGACGACGTCGTCGTTCTCTCCGAATGGGTCAAGTCCGATGCCGGCTCCTGCTGCAAGATCCTGACGACCCTGCCGGTCGACAAGGAAATCAACGGCAACGGCGCAGGTATCGCCATCCGCAAGGGCGATCCGCTGAAGGAAAAGCTGAACACCGCAATCGCCGCGATCCGCGCCAGCGGTGAGTACAAGAAGATCCAGGAAAAGTACTTCGATTTCGACGTTTACGGCGAATGATAAATTCGCTATCTGGCCGATGAAGATGATGGCGGAAGGCTTGCTCTTCCGCCATTTTTGTTTGACAAAGGTGGCAATATCAAAACGGCAAAAGCCGTGAGGGGAATTCTGGCATGGGCGGATTATTTTCCGCGCTTGGCTCCTTCTGGAGCCTGATTGTGCACATCGTCGATCCACTGTGCGGGCCCGTTGGCATCTTCACCTGGTTAGCGCCGTCGACGATTCTTGCCTGTGGCGATACCGGCTGGGGCGACGAGATCGCACTCGGCCTGCAGGTCACCGTTTCGGTGGCGGTCGTCACCTTGCCGATCGGTCTCGTCATCGGTTTTCTGGTCGCGCTCGGCCAGCAATCGGAAGAAAAGTCGCTGCGGCTCGCCGCCGGCGTCTACACCACGATCTTCCGCGGCCTGCCGGAGCTTCTGACGCTCTTCATCATCTATTACGGCATGCAGATCCTCATCCAGTATCTGCTGGATCTCGCCGGCTATAATGGCCCGCCGGTCGAAATCAACGCCTTCTTTGCTGGCGTCATCGCGCTGTCGGTCGTCTTTTCCGCCTATTGCTCGGAAGTGCTGCTCTCGGCGTTCCGCGCCATTCCCAAGGGGCAATATGAAGCGGGAGACGCGCTCGGCCTGCATCGCGGCCGCACGCTGCGCCTCATCGTCTTGCCGCAGCTCGTTCGCATCGCCCTGCCGGGCCTGACGAATCTCTGGATGGTGCTGCTGAAGGACACGTCCTATGTGTCGATCATCAGCCTTGCCGATATCCTGCGCCAGACGAGTGTCGCCGTGCGCGTGACCAAGGAGCCCTTCTTCTTCTATGGCCTGGCCTGCTGTCTCTATCTGGCGCTGGCCATCCTTTCCTCCTTCCTGCTCGTCTATGTCGACCGCTGGGCCAAGCGCTCGGAGGTCCGTCGATGAGCTACGCTGAAACATTGATCCCCCCGCAGCCGGCACCCCGCGCCGTGGCAAAGCCGATGACGGCCTCACGCCTCGCCGGCAATATATTCGTGGCCTTCTGGGCGCTGCTTGCCGCACTCCTGATCTACACCGTCATCAATGGCTGGGATCCGGAGAAGTTCACCCGCTACGGGCCGCGTTATCTGCACGGCCTGTGGATGACGCTCAGCATTGTGGGCATTTCGGTCGTCTGCGGCGCCGTGCTGTCTCTGCCGCTCGCCATGGCGCGCATGTCAAAAAATCGCGTGCTGAACTGGCTCGCCTACGGCTACATCTATTTCTTCCGCGGCACGCCGCTGCTGGCCCAGCTATTCCTGGTCTATTACGGCCTCGGTGCGTTCCGGCCGCAGCTGGAAGCGGTCGGTCTCTGGTGGTTCTTCCGCGATGCCTGGTTTTGCGGCGTCTTCGCCATGACCATCAATACCGCCGCCTATCAGGCGGAAATCCTGCGCGGCGCCATTGAAAGCGTGCCGTATGGCCAGCGCGAAGCGGCCGATGCACTCGGCATCCACCGCATCATCGCTTTCCGCAAGATCATCCTGCCGCAGGCCTTCATCGTGGCGCTGCGCCCCTATGGCAACGAGATCATCCTGCTGATCAAGGGCTCGGCGGTCGTTGCCATCATCACCGTGCTCGACCTGATGGGCGAGACGCGTTATGCCTTCTCGCGTACCTTCGACTACCAGACCTATCTGTGGGCGGYGATCTTCTATCTCACGATCGTGGAAGCCTTGCGCCACCTCTGGGGCTGGATCGAGCGCCGCCTGACGCGCCACCTGAAGCGCTGAAGAGACTTGGCAGCACTCTCCTATTGCTGCTGCCAAGTTATTGAAATCAAAAACAAATAGCGCTTTTATGCGATATCTGTCAAGCTTCCGTTAACCACGGCATGATCTCATATCATGCAGCGCTAATAAGCGCAGAGTGGGAACAAGAAGAAGTGAGACAATATGCACAAGGACATGGAAAAGCAGCTTAAGGGTTACGGGCTGACGACGGCCCAGATCCTCTACCGCATGCCGGATCATCCGGCCTTTCTTCAGACCTATATCTGGCAGGACTACGACCTCGCACCGGACTTTCCGGAAATGCATGGTTTCCTGAAGTTCTGGCAGGAGAAACTGGATGGGCCGCTGCATTCGGTGCGTTACATTCACCGCAGGCTCATTTCGGCAACGGAGTGGCGCTCCCTTAAGGGCGAATTCATATTGCACTGAAATTGCAGTTGCGATGGTAAGCTGTGGGCTCTAAAACGCCCGCATGAACAAAAAGAAGATCGACGAAGAGGCTCTCGCGGAAGCCTATAACCGCGCTCTTGCGCTTGAAAAAGCCGGTGACATCGATGCGGCCGTGGAAGCCTATCAGGAGGTCCTGGCCATCGATCCCGACGATCACGGCGGTGCGGCTGTGCGTATTGCCTCCATGGGCCGCGGCGAAACGCCTGTTCGAGCGCCGGACGCCTATGTGGAAACTCTCTTCGATCAGCATGCCGAAGTCTTCGAGGATGTGCTGGTGGAACAGCTCGGCTACCATGTGCCGATGCTCGTGCGCCAGCGCCTGCAGGACCTGAAGCTCGGCCCTTTCAAGCGCATGCTTGATCTTGGTTGCGGCACGGGCCTGACCGGCAGCGCGCTGAATGACCTCTGCGAGGAGATGATCGGCATCGATATCTCCGAGAATATGGTCGTCATCGCCGATGAGAAGGAAGTCTATGAGACGCTCTTCGTTGCCGAGGTCGAGGATTTCCTCGACGACAATGAAGAGGATCCTTTCGATCTGATCACCGCGACTGACGTGCTGCCCTATCTCGGCGCGCTGGAGCCGCTGTTCTTCGGCGCTGCAGAGAACATGAATGCCGGCGGCATCTTCATCTTCTCCTCGGAAACCCTGCCCGAAAGGCTGGCAGACGGCCGCCCCTATATGGTCGGCCCGCACCAGCGCTTCATCCACACCGAGACCTATATCCGCGAGCGCCTGGCCGCCACAGGCTTCGAGCTCATCGAGATGATGGAGATCAACGTGCGCATGCAGGAGGGGAGGCCGAGCCCCGGCCATCTGGTGACGGCGCGTTATAACGGCTGAACGTGCCATCTGGCATTTTGCGGGCGCCTTGCTAATTTCTTGACCTGATCTCTTCAGGAAAGGTCAATGCATGGCGCTCGTTCTCTACCAGCATCCGCTTGCCTCCTTCTGCCACAAGGTGCTGATCGCGCTTTACGAGAACGGGACGCCCTTCGAAAACCGCTTCGTCGATCTCGCCGACGAGCAATCGAGCGCCGACCTTCTGCGTTTCTGGCCCGTCGGCAAGATCCCCATCCTGCGCGACGAGACGCGCGACAGCACGATTCCCGAAACCAGCATCATCATCGAATATCTGGACCGGCACTATCCCGGCCCTGTTTCACTCGTGCCGGAGGAAACCAATGCCGGCCTGCAGGTCCGCCTCTGGGACCGTTTCTTCGATCTCTATGTGCAGGTGCCGATGCAGAAGATCGTCATAGACCGGATACGCCCGGAAGGCTCGGCCGATCCGCACGGCGTCAATGAAGCGCGCGCCATGCTGTCTCTCGCCTATGACATGGTGGAAAAGCAGATCGACGGCAAAGCCTGGATCACCGGCGACGCCTTCACCATGGCCGACTGCGCCGCGGCACCCGCCCTCTTCTACGCCCGCACGCTGGTGCCCTTCACCGAGAAGCGCCCGGGCATCGAAGCCTATTACCGCCGCCTGCTGGAGCGCCCCTCCTTCGCCCGCGTGCTGAAGGAGGCGCTGCCCTATTTCAAGTTCTACCCCTACAAGGAAAACCTGCCGGACGAATTCAGGCCGCAGGAATAGCGGGCGCCCGCCTTGCTAGTGAGCGTTCGAGTAGCCGGCCTGCCGAGAAGGATGGGCCTGCGCAAATTCCGGAAGGTCGAAACAGCGCCTCCCGAGAGCCGCCAGGGACGGAAAGGCCGAGAGGTCGATCTTGTTGAGATCGGCCATGACGATCTGGCCGGCGATGCAGATATCGGCAATGCCGGGGGCCTCTCCGAGCGCAAACGGTGCCGGCGGGCGCCGGGTGAGCAGGCGCTCGTAGGTCGCAAGTCCCTCCGTCGTCCAATGCCGGCACCATGTCTCGATCGCGGATGCATCTGCGCCGAATGCCTGGCCGAGATGTTTGCGCACGCGCGGCACGATCAGCGGGTGGGCATCGGCGACGGCGACCAGCGCCAGCGACCGAGCATAGGCTTTCTCCCTGGCATCCTCGGGCATCAGGCGCGGCTGCGGATGGATATCGTCGAGATATTCCATGATCGCCAGCGATTGAAAGAAGCGATGGCCATCGTGAACCAGGGTGGGCACGACATGTTCGGCGTTCACTTCGGCATAAGCAGCATCGAACTGACGCCCGGAGAGAATATCGATTTCGATTTCCTCGAAAGGCAGTTTCTTCAGGGCAAGCGCGACGCGGACACGAAAAGCCGCGTTTGAGCGCCAGAAGCCGTAGAGTTGAATGGTCATGGGAGTGATCCGCTCTGATTGAATGCCAGGTCTCGCGATGATGCGAACCTGCTCTTAATCTAGCGGATGATCCGCCCTCGCGTCTCGCCTCGCGCCATCGCAGCGACGCAATGTCACTTGCCGGCATTCAGGTGCCTGCCTTCCGGAAGGCGACGAATGGCGAGCCTAATGCCCGCCATCGCTACCGAGAATCGCCGACAGCAGCCGCCCTTCGAGCTCCGCCAACGCCGGATTGCCGTGGCGGCGCGGGTGCGGATAGGGAATGGCGAGATCAAGCGCGATGCGGCCCTCTTCCAGTACGATCACCCGGTCGGCGAGATGCACGGCTTCGCTGACATCATGGGTGACGAGCACAGTGGTGCATCCGAGTTCGCGCCAGACGCGGTTCAGCAATTGCTGCATGCTGATGCGAGTGAGCGCATCCAGCGCGCCGAGCGGTTCATCGAGCGCCAGAATGCCCGGCTTGCTGACGAGCGCACGGGCGAGCGCCACGCGCTGACGCTGGCCGCCGGAGAGGCGTGCCGGCCATTCGCCTGCCTTTTCGGCAAGCTGCACTTCATCAAGCACAGCCCGGGCTTCCTCACGCGCACGCTTCTTTTCGACGCCTTCGCCGAGACCGACGACGACATTGTCGGCGACGCTGAGCCAGGGCAAGAGCCGCGGTTCCTGGAAGACAATGCGAGCATTCGGATGCGTCTCGCTGCCATCAGCACCTTCGAAGTGTAGATCGCCCGACGTAGGTTCATCGAGGCCCATCAGGATGCGCAGCAGCGTGCTCTTGCCACAGCCGCTCTTGCCGATAACGGCGACGAACTGGCCGGCCGGAATATGCAGATTGATGCCGCGCAGCACCCGGTTGGCGCCAAAGCTCTTTTCGAGACCGGAAAGTGTGATGGCAGCAGCGCCTTCACCGGCGGCAACCGGATGGTTCTCGGAGAATTCTACAGCTTCGGCGGCATGAAAACGTTCGTGCGTGACAACGGTCATGGCTTCAACTCCTACTTGGCGTAAGCCGGGTTCCACTTGAGCGTCTGACGCTCCAGCGCGCGGGCGACGACATCGGCGAGCTTGCCGAGCACGGCATAGATGACGAGCGCCAGCACCACGACATCGGTCATCATGAATTCGCGGGCATTGTTGGCCATGTGGCCGATGCCCGAGGATGCGGCAATCGATTCCGAGACGATCAGCGTCAGCCACATGATGCCGAGCGCATAACGCAGCCCGACGAAGATCGACGGCAGCGCGCCGGGGAAGATCACCTTGCGGAACAGCGTCCAGCCGCTCATGCCATAGACCTTGCCCATCTCGATCAGGTCGCGATCGACATTGCGCACGCCATGATAGGTGTTGAGATAGACGGGAAAGAGCACGCCGAGCGAGGTGAGGAACAGCTTCGATTCCTCACCGATGCCGAACCAGAGGATGACGAGCGGGATCATCGCCAGATGCGGAATGGTGCGTAGCATCTGCAGCGTCGTATCCGTCAGCTGCTCCGAGAGTTTCGACACGCCATTGGCAATGCCGAGCAGGAAGCCGATCGAGCCGCCGACCAGAAGGCCGGCAAAGGCCCGCGCCGCGCTGACCATAACGTCCTCAGGCAATTGCCCCGAGATCGTCGTCGTCCAGAAGGCAGAGGCGACATCGGCCGGAGACGGCATGATGCGCGAGGAAATCCAGCCGACAGAACAGCCAAGCTGCCAGAGTGCGACGATCGCAACCGGCACCAGATAGGGCAGCAGCTTGTCGCGGCCGGGCAGCGGCAGGCGGAAACCCGCCCTACCCTTGCGCGTCTCGGCGGCAGCCCGCGCAAACGGCGTATCGAAAGTCGACATGGATATCTTCCTCGCGCTTCGGTTCTGAACAATTCCGGCAAAGCTGTGCGGGGCTTCGTGTCCGGAACTGCGTTGGGAAAAGCGGCCCCTATCAGGAGCCGGAAACGACCTTCAGGTTGCCGCCATGGCTACCGCCGGCAAAAACCTTCTTGCGGCCGAACTCGTTGTTGAAGCTCAGGCGCTGTTCGTCCCTGCTGATGCCGAGTTCCGGGAAGAGCAGTTCGGCGACGCGATAGGCCTCTTCCAGGTGCGGATAGCCGGAGCCGATGACCGTATCGATGCCAACGTCCTGATATTCCCTGAGACGAGCAGCCACCGTTTTCGGTGAGCCGACGAGCGCAGTACCCGCACCGGCGCGCACCAGGCCGATACCGGCCCAGAGGTTCGGTGACACTTCAAGCTTGTCGCGGCGCCCGCCATGGAGGGCTGCCATGCGCTTCTGGCCGACGGAGTCGGATTCCTTGACGAAACGCTCCTGCGCTTCGGCGATCGTCTCGTCATCGAGATGGCGGATCAGGCGGTCAGCGGCTTCCCATGCCTCTTCGTCCGTCTCGCGAACGATGAAGTGCAGGCGGATGCCGAAGGAGACGTCGCGGCCCTTGCCGGCAGCGGCAGCGCGCACCTTCTGAACCTTTTCGGCAACCTGTGCCGGCGGTTCACCCCAGGTCAGGTACTTGTCGACGCGGCCGACGGCGAAATCGATGCCGGCATCCGAAGAACCGCCGAAATAGAGCGGCGGGCGCGGCGACTGCACCGAGGGGAAGCCGAGGCGGGCATCGGTCGCCTTGATGTACTTGCCGTCATAGCTGGCGACACCCTTTTCGAGCAGTTCTTCGAAGACATGAAAGAACTCGTCGGCATGGGCGTAGCGCTCGTCGTGCTCCAGATGGATGCCGTCGCCGGCAAGCTCGGCGGGGCTGCCACCAACGACGATATTGAGCAGCAGGCGGCCGTTGGAGATGCGGTCGAGCGTGGTGGCAAGGCGGGCATAATAGGCGGGTGACGCAGTACCCGGGCGGATCGCCACCAGGAACTGCAGCTTCTCGGTCTGCGCTGCCAGCGCCGAGGCCATGACGAAGGATTCCTCGCAGGCGACACCGGTCGGCAGCAGCACGCCGGAATAGCCGAGACGGTCGACCGCCTGGGCGATTTGCGTCAGATAGCCGATCTCCGGTGCGCGGTTGAGATCGGTGGAACCGAGATAGGTGCCGTCACCTGAAGTCGGGATGAACCAGAGGAAATTGATCGGGTCGGATGAAGCGGTCATGAGCGCATTCCTTTCTTATAACTGTCTGAAATCGGCGGTGCGGCTGTCAGCTCGCCCGGCGGCTGTCAGCTCGCCTTCGGGTGCCAGACGATATCGCTGACCTTGAGCTGCTTCGGCACGATCTTGAGCTTGTAGAAATCATCGGCGAGCGCCTGCTGATAGGTGAGCGCGGCATCCGGCACGAGAGAGATCTTGCCGAGGTCGGCCTGGCTGCGGGTGAGCGTGACGCGGGTGATATCGGCGGGTACGCCGGTGATCTGGGCCAGCGCCTTCACCGTGTCGTCAAGATTGGCCTGGGCGGCCGCGCCGACCTTGGCGAGCTCGTCGATCACATCGACGATCACTTCAGGATTGGCGCCGGTAAAGGTACCGTTGCCGAGGAAATAGCCCCAGTTGTCGAGCAGGCCTTCGGAGGTCGTCAGCACCCGCGTCTGCGGATCGGCTTCGGCCACCGCAAAGAACGGGTCCCAGATCGCCCAGGCATCGATGCTGCCGGTCTTGAAGGCCGCTCCCGCATCCGGCGGCGGCAGATCGACTTCGGTAATATCGGCAAGCGAAAGCCCGGCCTTGGCGAGCACCTTGAGCGCAAAATTATGAGCGCTGGAGCCACGCTTATACGCAATTTTCTTACCCTTCAGATCCTCGAGTTTCTGGATAGGCGAATCCTTCTGGACGAGAAGCCCGTGGAAGGCGGCAGGTCCCCGATAGGCGCCGACATAGAGAAGATCGCCACCGGCCGCCTGTGCGAAGAGCGGCGGCACATCGCCAGAGACGCCGAAATCCAGTGCGCCGGCGCCGACAGCCTCGAGCAGCGGCGGGCCTGACGTGAACTCATTCCACTCGACGCTGACGCCCTTGGCCTCAAGCCGCTTTTCCAGCGCGCCCGAGGCCTTGGCGAGTGGCAGCACGCCGAACTTCTGCCAGCCGATGCGAAGCGTCGTGGCCGCAGCCTTTGCGGAGCGAACCTGCGGCAGGATGGTGGCGGCGGCCGCAGCGCCGAAAAGGCCGAGCGTCTGTCTGCGAGTGAACATGAAATCTCTTCTCCGTTCTGGTGGCTTTCGGCCGTTCCCTGCTGCGAACCAATGTCGCGAACCGGTCGCGCCTGATCATGCGGAGATACTGACATAGACGACCAATTAGATCGACAATATCAATTTGCTATTCTAACTCGGTCAGGAGAATAATTTTCCCCGGTTCCGCGGCATGGGTACGCTCCCATGCCGCGGTCGCAGGACCCTGCCCCAGCGCCCACTCCAAACTGCAGGAGAGATCCTCCGTCCGGCGGCTATCAGATCGCCCGGGTGCTGACGAAGTCAGCTACCTCGGCGGCTGCCTTGGCCAGCTCGCCCGGCGGCTATCAGCTCGCCTTCGGGCGCCAGACGATATCGGCGGTGGTCAGCTTCTTCGGCACGATACCAAGATTGTAGAACTCGTCGGCCAGCGCCTGCTGATAGGCCGCTGCCGCATCGCTCACCGTCGTCACGCTGCCGAGATCGGCGCCGGGGCGCTGCAGCGTCACCCGCGTCACTTCGGCGGGAACACCTGTTATTTCCGAAAGCTCCTTGACCGTCGCATCGAGATTGTCCTGCGCCGAGCGGCCGACCTTGGCGAGCTCGTCCAGCACGTTGACGATGACCGTGCCGTTCTCGTCGGTGAAATCCTTGTTGGCGAGGAAGAAGCTGTAGGAATCGACGATACCTTCCGCCGTCGTCAGGATGCGCGTATCGGGATCGGCTTCCGCGATGGCGAGATAGGGATCCCAGATCGACCAGGCATCGATGCTGCCATTCTTGAAGGCCGCTGCCGCATCCGGCGGCGCGAGATCGATCTGCTGCACATCTTGCGGCGCCAGCCCCGCCTTACGCAAGGCTTTGACCGTTACGTTATGAGCGCTTGAACCGCGCTTGAAGGCAACCTTCCTGCCCTTTAGGTCTTCCAGCGTCTTGATCGGCGAATCCTTGCGAACGAGGATGGCCGAGCCCGCCGGGCTGCCGCGATAGATGCCGACATAATAGAGCGCACCGCCTGCCGCCTGCGCAAAGAGCGGCGGCACGTCACCCGTCGCGCCAAAATCGAGTGCGCCGGCGCCGAGCGCTTCGAGCAGCGGCGGACCGGAGGTGAATTCCGACCAGCTCACAGTAATCCCCTGATCGGCAAGCCGCTTTTCCAAGGCGCCGCGACGCTTGGCGAGTGCCAGCACGCCGTTCTTCTGCCAGCCGATGCGAAATTCCGTTGCTGCGGCACGGGCCGGCTTGACGGACGGCAGAATGGCCGTGGCGGCTGCGGCTCCGAAAAGCCCGAGCGTCTGTCGACGTGTGATCATCGCTATCCCCTATTTCTGGCAGGCCCGCGCTCCTGCTGCGCTGGCCGGTCCGTTTCGATAGATTGATGATGATTTAGTCTATAAATTAGATCGACAAAGAAATTTATCATATTCGTGATATCTGAAACTTTCCCGACCCCGTTTTGTCAGGCTCGGAGAAATTTTGTTCCAAGGTAGGGCCTTCTAACCCGTCCTCTTGGCTTTCCGCCGCCCCCCGTTTCCGCTAATTCTCGAAACCAGTTTGCAAGCGGTCATGGAGAACAGCATATGGCGAAAGTCGCTTTCATCGGTCTCGGCGTCATGGGTTTCCCGATGGCGGGACATCTGAAGACAAAGGGCGGCCACGATGTCACCGTCTACAACCGCACGGCCGAAAAAGCCGCCGCCTGGGCGGAAAAGTTCTCGGGCAAGTCCGCCCCTACCCCTGCGGAAGCCGCCGACGGCTGCGATTTCGTCTTCGTCTGCGTCGGCAATGACGACGATCTCCGCCAGGTGACTACAGGTGAAAACGGCGTGCTGAAGACCATGAAGCGCGGCGCGGTGCTGATCGACAACACCACGGCCAGCGCCGAAGTCGCCCGCGAACTCTATGAAGCCGCCAAGGCAAAGGGCGTCGATTTCATCGACGCTCCCGTCTCCGGCGGTCAGGCGGGTGCTGAGAATGGCGTGCTGACCGTCATGTGCGGCGGCGACGAGGCCGTCTTCGAAAAGGCAAAACCTGTTATCGACGCCTATGCCCGCATGGTCGGCCTGATGGGGCCAGCCGGCTCCGGCCAACTGACCAAGATGATGAACCAGATCTGCATCGCCGGCATCGTCCAGGGCCTTGCCGAAGCCGTGCATTTCGGCAAGCGCGCCGGTCTCGATATCGAAAAGGTGGTCGACGTCATCTCCAAGGGGGCGGCCGGCTCCTGGCAGATGGAAAACCGTCACAAGACCATGAACCAGGGCAAATACGATTTCGGCTTTGCCGTCGACTGGATGCGCAAGGATCTCGGCATTGTGCTGACCGAAGCTCGCAACAATGGCGCCAAGCTGCCGCTGACGGCCCTCGTCGACCAGTTCTACGGCGATGTCCAGGCGCTCGGCGGTAACAGGTGGGATACGTCTTCTCTGCTCGCGCGCCTCGAAAAATGACCAAGCCCCATCAATGATCTCCCCATCTTCGAGTGCAGCAGAACTGATCGCGCATCTTCAGACGCTGCGCTCTGAAGACAATATCGCCGGCATGGCGCGTTTCGGCATCGTTACCGAGACGGCCATCGGCATTTCCAATCCTGATCTGCAGAGGATCGCCCGGCTCGCAAAGAAGGATCACACCAGAGCGAAAGCGCTCTGGGCAAGCGGCATCCGCGAAGCGCGTTTGCTGGCGCTCTACACGTTCGATCCGAAAAGTCTTACGGAAGCCGAGGCCTGCATACTTGCCGCCGACTTCAACTCCTGGGAAATCGTCGATTGCGCCGCCGATCTCTTCACCGAGGCGAAACTCGACGCACTGATCCCGGACTTTGCCGCCGATGAGCGTGAATTCGTCAGGCGAACCGCCTTCGCCATGATCGCCGGTGCGGCCGTACACCGGAAAAAGGACCCGGATGAAAGTCTGCTTGCCTACCTGCCGCTGATCGAAGCGCATTCCACCGATAACAGAAACTTCGTCCGCAAGGCTGCCAACTGGGCACTCCGCAACATCGGCAAGCGCAGCCGCGCCTGCCATGGTCAGGCGCTCGCCCTCGCCGAACGCCTCGCCGCAAGCATGGACAAGACGGCTCGATGGATCGGCAAGGACGCGGTCCGGGAACTGACGAGCGAAAAGCTGTTGGCGCGGCTCGGCTAAAGCGCCCGGAGCAATTTCAGCAAAATTGTGCCGCGGTTTCGCAATAACACCTGCATGGAACAGAGCTTTACTGTGCTGCGATCGCAGCCCCTGTCGTAACGATCTGATGCTGCTTGGATTTCTCGACGAGGAAATCGATCAGCGCCCGCACCGCCGGCGGCATGCCCTTGGTTGTCGTGAAGACCAGATAGAACTGGCTCTCCACCGTCTGCCACTCCGGCAGCACGCGAACCAGCCGGCCGGACTGGAGATCCGACGCGCAGGCATTTTCCAGGATGAGACCGTAGCCCACACCTGCCCGAGCAGCATCGAGGATAGCCGTCATGCTGCGGCAGGTGAGCCGCGGTTGATGGCGTACGACCTTCTTCTCGCCATCAGGCCCAACCAGCTCCCAGGTGTGGAAGGACATCCAGGTGGTCATGGCAAGCGTCGGCGCATTGCCGAGGTCGTCAACGCCGCCGAGTTCGCCCATGCGCTCGACGAGCGAGGGGCTGGCGACCAGGATGCGCCGTGCCCGGTCGAGCTTGCGCATCATCAGGCTCGTCTGTGTTTCCGGCTCGCTCGCCGCGCGGACTTCGACGTCGATGCGCTCGTTGATGAGGTCCGTGCGCCGGTCGGAACCGATGATCTGCAGCTTGATCTTGGGGTAGCGCTCCAGGAATTCCGGCAGCACGGCTCCGAGTGAAATATCGATGAGACCGAGCGGGCAGCCCATGCGCACGATCCCCTGCGGATCGGACTGGGCCTCCGTGACGATTGACTTGGCGCGATCGGCTTCTCTCAGAATCGTCTGGCATTGCTCATAGAAGGCCTGCCCGATCTCCGTCACCCGGAAGTGACGTGTGGAGCGCTCGATCAGCCTGGCGCCGAGGCAATCCTCCAGACGGCTGACGCGCCTGCTCAACTTGGAGCGGGGTATTTTCAATGTTCGACTTGCGGATGCAAAACCACCGCTGGAGACGACGGCAGCAAAATAGAAGTAGTCGTTAAGATCGTCCATTATCGAAACCTACCCGAGAGTAGTAGTGAATGCCAGCCTCTGAAATGCTTATAGCGCCTCACCTGTCACGTTACAGTCACATTATTGGCATCGATTCCCGAGGAATAGAACCTGTCCAGACGCGTAGTTCATCGGATGAATTTTTTCAACCAAAAGGTGCATATCGCGCAACAAAATAGGGCGCGATTGATCAAGGGCAGCGAATACACTGATAGTTTTTAAATGTGCTCGACGTCGGGAAAAATCCGGAGGAAAGCCTTCCGGCAAGATGAAACAGGTAAGCGTGGCGGCGCTCCTGGCTTCATAACGACTTTAACTGCAAAGGACTGGCCCAGCAGGGAAAACCGGACCAGTCCCTCGTTACTGATCGGAGGTCATTCTGATCAGAAACTCGTGGGGTTAGGAGACCCCCGGCGCAAGGCCGGGGGTTCCGTCGCTCAGATTAGAACGAGCGCTGCAGACGGAAGTAGCCGGTCGTGACGTCGTCGCCATCTTCCGGATCCAGGTACTGGACGGAAGCCTTGGCGTAGAAGTTGTCGACGATCTGGTAGTCGACCGTCAGACCGGCCTTCCAAGCATCGCCGAGACCGTCGAAGTCATCCGGAACAGCCTTGCTGCCGCCGAAGTAGTTGCCGTAGTACTGAACACCAGGGGTGATCTTCAGCTTGTCCGTTGCCTTGATGGCGTATTCGGCAGCAACTGCCCATTCAGCAGACGAGTAGTAGGAGTTCGGGCCGCTGGAGTAGACAGCAGCGAGGCCGAGCGTGCCCGGACCAATTTCAGCCGTACCCATTGCGCGGATTGCGCCGTCTTCGTTGTCGAAGTCCCAGCCGCCAGTAACCTGGTAGCTGAAGGCGCCAGCCGTGCCGCCGATGCCGAAGGCAACGCCGACATTGTTCGGAGCTTCGTCAGCCTTGAAGACGCCGTCTTCCAGTTCGTCAACGCTGAGGCCAGCGTAGAAGGAACCGGTTTCGTACTGATAACGGATGGAGTTATGCAGCGTTACGACAGAACCGATATCGTCCGTTTCGCCGGAGAGACCATCGTCCCACCAGGAGTAGAAGAGACCAGCGCGGAAGCCCGCGACGTCGAGGTAAGCGGAGTCAAGGATCGTTTCCTGGCTGGATGCGTTGTCAGCATTGGCCTGGAGAACGATCACGCCGGTGAGCGGACCGTATTCGGTGTCGCTCTTGGCCGTGAACTGAACCTGACCACGGGTTACAGCATCCCAGCTCGAGTCGTTGGTGGAGCTGTCGCCGCCGGCGTTCGGGCCGACGTTAACCTGGAAACGAATGTAGCCTTCGATCTTCAGGCAGGTTTCCGTGCCCGGGATGTAGAAGTAGCCGGTGCCGTAAGCGTCGCAGACGCGAACGTACTCAACCGGCTCCGGCTCGGCAGCAACGATTGCGTCTGCTGCGAGTACCGGGGTCGATGCAGCAAATGCTGCTGCCGACGCAAGCAATACCATCTTGATGTTCATTGTAGAATTCCACTCCTTTGTCGATCGGGGCTTTACCCTGTCTCCGAAGATCCAAAGCCGACCCGTTTGAACAGCCTCACGGCGTGCGGATCGATCGAACCGCCGAACGTTCATCCCACAGACATCTGACTGTAGCAATTCGTGAAGGGCGCCAACCCGCAGCCTGAGCATGCTTTCTGCACCAAGCGTGGTTTTTATACAACAATTTCAAGTGGATAAATAGCTAACGCACAAATGCCGCCGCGGTAACCAGTGGCTACCGCAAGCGGCTGAAATGCTCCTCCCAAGGCACCGCAAAAATGGAGCAGAGCTCGAACGTTTTCGCGAAGCAACCGAACTGTAGCGCCGGCTAAGGACTATATAAAGATGGGAGATTAGGACATAGTGTCCTGAAATCGAACCTAATGGTGCAGAAAGCGACCATCAATCGATTTGAGGCCTACTTTTTGTTGCAGAAGCAACCATAGGCACGCATTTTTGGCGTCGCTTAAACGTTTCGCCAACAACATAAAAAATCGTGCAAAGCGCGATATTGCGCTGCACGGACATTATAAAAGTGTTCCAGATACCCCCGGACCACCCTTCTGAATCGACACCCGTGCCTCCCAACGCCTGGGCCAATTCATGGCTTGTGTGGCTTCGCATAGTTCCATGACAGGAAGATTACAATTTGGAAAGGTTTCGCCTCGCCGTCAAGTGGCTGGTGTTCGACGAACACCCTCAGAAGTCACAGATGAACTCCTGATTCTCCCCGCCCAGCTTGCCTGAGCAGTCTCCAGAGGAGCTTCTGCTTCCTCGCCGGCGGGCGCGATTCGTTCGCGCCCGCCTTAAATCGTATGCGCTGTCTTGAAAGCGCCTGCCCGACTCAGTCCTCGTTGGACTTGGCGTTTTCGAGGAGCATGTAGTCGAGCGGCAGCTGCGTCGAATACTTGATCTGCTCCATCGCGAAGGCGGATGAGACGTCGCGAATCTCGATCTTGGCGATCATCCGCTTGTAGAAGGCGTCATAGGCGGCGATATCGGGCACGACGACGCGCAGCAGATAGTCTACATCACCGCTCATGCGGTAGAATTCGACCACTTCGGGGAATTCCGCCACGACCTCGGAGAAACGGCGCAGCCACTCGATGGAATGGGTTGCAGTGCGGATCGACACGAAGACCGTAACCTTGGTGTTGACCTTTTCGGGATCGAGGATCGCCACCCGGCGCTTGATGACACCGTCTTCCTCCATCTTCTGGATACGCCGCCAGCATGGCGTCGTCGAAAGCCCGACCTTTTTGGCGAGGTCGGCAACGGCGAGCGTCGAATCTTCCTGGAGCAGGCGCAGTATCTTTCGGTCGAGGCGATCCATGCGAAACTAAGTCCTTTTCGAATTATTTTCTTTGTATAGCGCGATTCCGGCCGACGAAAAGAATTTTGTTTCAGAAGGCAAGCATTTTGATTCGCCGGCGCAGCTCGGGAAGCAGTTCTTCTTCGAACCACTGGTGCCGCTTGATCCAGCCGGTATTGCGCCAACTCGGATGCGGCAACGGAAGAATCAAGGGCTTGCCCGGCGCTGCTAGGCTGTCATGCCATGCCCGCACCGTCTCGGTCATGTTCTCGCGCCTCATGGCTCCCATATGCCAGGCCTGCGCATAACCGCCGACGGCAAGCACCAGCTCGATCTGCGGCATGGCCGAAAGCACGCGATCCCGCCAGATCGGCGCGCATTCACGCCGCGGCGGCAGGTCGCTGCCTTTGGCATCATAGCCGGGAAAACAGAAGCCCATCGGCACGATCGCGAATCGATCCCGGTCGTAGAAGGTCGGCCGGTCCACCTGCAGCCACTGCCGCAGCCGGTCGCCAGAAGCATCGTCGAATGGCAGACCGCTTTCATTCACGCGCAGCCCCGGCGCCTGGCCCGCGATCAGCACACGGGCGCGCGACGAGAGCACGGCAACCGGCCGCGGCTCGTGCGGCAGTTGATCCTCGATGCCGCGCAGCGGCGCATCGCGACAGATCCGGCAGGCGGCAATCTCGGCGCGCAGCCCATCCAGTCGGTCCTCGCTCAACGCACTATTCATTACCATCCCGTCCATCCGCCGATTAGCCGCCTCAGGCCGGAGCTTTCATGCCGGGCCTGATCCCTGACATCGCGCGGCATTTCGAAATGGCCGGCCCAGAGCCCTAGCTTTTGCGCCCTCGCCTGCCCTTCCTCGTGCTGATAGCCGCCGTAGGAAACCGCCATCCCGGAAGCCACCATGCGCGCATTAATATTGCCGGCACTATTTCGGCAAGTGACCAGCAGTCGGTCGTAGCGATCGCGCTCGTTTCCGCCGCATTGCGTAGCGTTGTCCGAAACCAGCTGCTGCAGCGCCTGTTGCGCCTGCCTGCCGCAGGCCCAGCCCTGCTCCAGCCGCTCGCAAGTCTGCGACAGTTCTGGTGCATCGATACCCTTCAGGCGCATGCGCTCGCCATTGAGAACGAGGCTATCGCCATCAGCGGCGTGAAAAGGGCCCTGGTGCTGGATGTCGGGCCCGTCGTTGAGCTTGGCCGCAATTAATGCAACGAGAACAAGAAAAGCGAGGGCGGTTGCACCGTCTCGGGTCAACACCAGAAGCCGTGCCACGCTTTTGCCTCCTTGCAAAACAAACCCTTGGCAAAGATGGCAAACATCTTCTTAAGACTTTCCGGTTAAGCTCTTATTCATCTGCGGGACAAATTTCAACGTGCACATGAGTACCGGCGTCAGCACATCAACCGACAAGATCATTGTCGATAAATCGCGCGGCCACCGCAATAAGGCGGTTTCAAAGGCCGTGCGGCAGACGCGTGAACGCCTGCAGTCCGGCCATGCCTCCAGCTCCGCCTTCGATCGTGACGTACTGCAGATGTATATCACTGCCGTGCTGCAGGGCGCGGCGATCATGCCGCTTTTCGTCATCATCGTTGCAGCACTCGGCACCTATTTCACCGAGGATGCGAGCCTGTTCTTCTGGGCGTTGCTGACGCTGACATGCCATGCCGCCAATATTCTTCTCGCCCGCCGCGCCAGGAAGCAGGAAATTACCGCAGAGACCGTACGCCGCTGGCGCAACCTGTTGCTGGCAGGCCAGTTCCTGAGCGGCTGCTGTTGGGCGGTCTTTGCCCTGCAGGACTGTTCGGCCTGCGAACCTTCGAGCTTCACGCTCTATAAGGGTGCTACCCTGCTGATCGCGCTGTCGGTCACGACCATGTCGAATTTCATGCTGACGCGCGCCGTGCTCGTCGGCTTTGCGCCGGCTGTCGTCGCGCTTGCCGCAAAAAGCGGCCTGTCGCGCGATATTTTGGAACTCTCTCTGACCGGCGTCTTCACCATGACGGTGGTCTTCTTCAACTACATCAGCGACCGGCTTTTCCAGTTCAGCCTGAGGATCCTGTCCTTCCAGTCGGAAAAGGATGATCTGATCGCCGAGCTGGAAGTGGCCAAATCCATGTCGGACGAGGCTCGCCGCCGTGCCGAGGAGGCAAACCTCGCCAAGTCGCGCTTCCTCGCCTCCATGTCGCATGAGCTGCGCACGCCGCTGAATGCCATCCTCGGCTTCTCCGAGGTCATGTCGGCGGAGGTCATGGGTCCGCTCGCAAATCCGACCTATAAGGAATATGCCGGCGATATCCATCGCTCCGGCCAGCATCTGCTCGATCTCATCAACGAAATCCTCGATCTCTCGCGCATCGAAGCCGGCAAGTATGAGTTGAGCGAAGAGGCGATTTCTCTGCTCGATATAACAGAGGACTGCATCGGCATGGTGCAACTTCGCGCCCGCGCCAAGAACATCTCCATCCACGATCAGGTCGAGCGCCAGCTTCCGGCGATCTGGGCGGATGAGAAATCCATGCGCCAGGTCGTGCTTAATCTGCTTTCCAATGCGGTGAAATTCACGCCTCAGGGTGGAGAAATCAACGTCAAGGTCGGCTGGACGGCCGGCGGCGGCCAGTACATCTCCATCAGGGACAATGGCCCCGGCATTCCCGAAGACGAAATCCCGGTCGTGCTCTCCGCTTTCGGCCAGGGCTCTATCGCCATCAAGAGCGCCGAACAGGGCACCGGCCTCGGCCTGCCGATCGTCCAGGCGATCCTCGCGAAGCATGACGGCCAATTCATCCTGAAATCCAGGCTGCGCGAAGGCACCGAAGTCATCGCCATCCTACCGGCCAAGCGCGTGCTGCAGAGCATCCCGGCGGTAGAAGAAGCCCAGCCGGTCATCAAGAAGCGCCGCAGCTTCGCCTAGTCTTCCCCCATAAGTTAAAAGAACAGATGCCTGACGACGACGAAGCCGAGATAAAGGCAACAGGCGGCGATCATGCAGGTGACGGCGAAGGAGCCGAGATCCTTCGCATGTTTTCCGACGATCGAAATCTCCGGTGAAATCCGGTCGATCACTTCCTCGACCGCCGTATTCATCGCCTCCATGGAAAACAGCCCGAGGAAAAGCAGCGTCGTGACGACGAATTCCGTGGCATCGGCACCGACGAGAAAAAGCGCAATCAGCGCCACGGCGAAGAAGCCGAGCTCCTGCCGGAAAGCCGCTTCCCTGAAGACCCGCAGGAAGCCAGCCCAGGAATAGCTGGCCGCTGCCACGAAATGGCGAAATCCCGTTTCCTTGGTCACGGCAGGTTTCGTCAAAGGCGCCTCGTTTCCTCCACGCCGGTCTTTTTGCCGACGCTTCCATTCATGAGCGGATACGCAGATACCGTTTCCCCGATCCCAGCGCAAGCAATGCGCTGGTCGGGTTGCGGCTCCGACCGCATCAATGCTTGCCGGAAACGCCGGCCTGACTGAAGGTCGCCATGCCGGAATGGCAGGCCGCAGCCGCCTTGACGATGCCGGCAGCGAGCGCTGCACCCGTGCCCTCGCCAAGCCGCATGCCGAGCGCCAGAAGCGGCGTCTTGCCGAGTTGTTCGATGGCCCGCAGATGGCCCGGCTCGGCAGAAACGTGGCCGATCAGGCAGTGATCGAGCGCGGAAGGGTTGGCCGCCCGCAGGATCGCGCCGGCAGCGGTTGCCGTGTAACCGTCGATCAGCACCGGAATACGCTCCATGCGTGCCGCAAGGATCGCGCCCGCCATCGCCGCAATCTCGCGACCGCCGAGCCGGCGCATGATTTCCAGGGGATCGTCGAGGTGATCGCTGTGCAGTTCCACGGCGCGCTCGACGGCATCGATCTTGCGCTCCAGCATCTCGCCTTCCGAACCGGTGCCGGGGCCGACCCAGTCACGCGCCGTGCCGCCATAAAGCGCATAATTGATGGCAGCCGCGATCGTCGTGTTGCCGATACCCATTTCGCCGATGCAGAGCAGATCCGTGCCACCGGCAATCGCCTCCATGCCAAAGGCCATTGTGGCGGCGCAATCGCGCTCGGTCAGCGCTGCTTCCTGGGTGATGTCGCCGGTCGGATAATCGAGCGCCAGGTCGAAGACCTTGAGCCCCAGATCATAGGCGACGCAGATCTGGTTGATCGCCGCCCCACCGGCGGCGAAATTCTCCACCATCTGCTGGGTCACTTCAGGCGGGAAAGGCGTGATCCCCTGCCGCACGACACCATGATTGCCAGCGAAGATCGCCACCAGCGGCCGGTTGACGGCGGGCGGCTTGCCCGTCCATGCGGCGAGCCAGAAAGCGATCTCTTCCAGTCGTCCAAGCGCGCCTGGCGGCTTCGTCAGCTGCGCGTCGCGTTCGCGGGCGGCGACCAGCGCGCGGGCATCCGGTCCCGGCAGGTCACGAAGAAGGGCGCGAAAATCGTCGAACGGCAGGCCTGAAACGCTCATCTGAATGGCTTTCCTTGTATTCTTGTCTTTTCCCGGCAAATCGGGTTCTTTGCGTGGCGACTCTCTTAAAGCGAGCGGCCCAGGCGAACAATGTGAAAAAGCACACGGCGCCAAAAGCCGCAGGGAGACAAAGACGCTGCGGAGAGGCGGGGGCAGCAGAGAATGATCCCAGGAATGATAAAGGACATCGTGGTCGATGCCGCGCGCGCGGTGGCTTTCTTGAGCCGCATTCCCGTGCCGCCATGGCTCTTTACCGGCTATGACGGCAAGCTTGGCCGGCTGGTCCGTGTCTTCCCCTTGGCCGGGCTCGTCATCGGCGCCCTGCCCGCTCTCGTCTTCCTGCTGATGCTGGCATTTCGCGCCGACCGGCTGATGGCCGCACTGGTAGCGCTCGCTGCGCAGACGATCCTGACCGGCGCGCTGCACGAGGACGGGCTTGCCGATACGGCTGACGGTATCGGCGGCGGCAAATCCCGCGAGCAGAGCCTGCTCATCATGAAGGACAGCCGCATCGGCAGTTACGGCGCGATCGCCCTCATCCTCTCTTTCGCCCTGCGGGCCTCGGCACTTGCCGCCATTGCGCGTGAAGCATCGCCTTTTGCCGCAGCACTTGCCATTCCCGCCGTCGCAGCACTCAGCCGCGGGGCCATTGCCTGGCACTGGCAGCGTCTTCCCGCTGCAAAGCCGGATGGGCTCGCAGCCTCGGCCGGCAGCCCCGCCGAGGTGACGATGCAGATCGCCCTCGTCACCGCGGGCTTTATCACCGCCATCCTCGTCTGGCCGACACTCGGTCTGTTGCCCTTCGTCTCGGCCCTTCTCGCCGCCGGTCTCGCGACGCTTGCCTTCACCTGGTTCATCCGCCGCAGGCTTGGCGGCCACACCGGCGACACGCTCGGCGCCAACCAGCAGATTTGCGAGGTCGCAGGCTTCTGCGCTCTTGCCATGGCCCTCTGAAATCCCGATATATCGCCCATGCGAACACCCTGCATCCGCGTATGCTCCCTGGATCCTCTCACCGGTCTCTGCGCCGGATGCGGCCGCACAACGGATGAGATCGCCGGCTGGATGCGCTTTTCCGATGAAGAACGCGAAACCATCATGGAAGACCTGCCCGCGCGGCTCACGGCACTCGCTCCCGAATCGACCAAACTGCTGGAGGCCATCGGCTGATGCGCCTCATCCTCCTGCTTGCCGTCATTGTCATCGGCCTTGCCGTCCTGCTCCTCAACAATGACCAGAGCCGCATCATGGGCCTCGAAAGCGACGATTTCGGCCGTTTCGTCTACCTGTTGCCAATCGCTCTCATGCTAGCAGCCGGCATCTGGGGCAGCCGCCAGAATATCGGCCAGACCCTGCGCCAGTTGATGATCTGGCTCGTCATCATCCTGGCGCTCGCCACCGCCTACCTCTACCGCCAGGACGCAATGGCCGTCGGCAACCGCCTGCTCGCCGGCCTCGTGCCCGGCCGCGCCGTGGTGGTTACGACGAGCGAAGGCGGGCAGGAAGTCATCGTCCACAAGATGCTGAATGGCCATTTCGAGGCCGAGGTCTCGGTCAACGGCCAGTCGGTACCGATGCTGGTCGATACCGGCGCCAGCATGGTGGCGCTCTCGCATGCCGACGCGCTGCGCATCGGCATCGATCCGAAGCAGCTCACCTATTCCATGACAGTGATGACCGCCAATGGCCGCGCCCGCGCCGCCCCTGTTACTCTTGATCAGGTCGCGATCGGCCCGATCGTGCGCAGCAATGTCGCCGCGTCCGTTGCCGAAGACGGCAGGCTCGACCAGAGCCTGCTCGGCATGAGTTTTCTTGAGACACTCGGCTCCCTGCAGATGCAGACGGATGAGCTCAGGATGCGGGATTAACGGTCAATGGTCGCCATGATCCAGTCCGCATAACGGTTCCCGGATATCGTCCCGGTCACCAGCGCTGCATCAAGCCTCTGCATCTCCTCAGCATCCAGGCGGATAGAGGCAGCAGCAACATTCTCTTCCAGATAGGATCTGCGCTTGGTGCCGGGGATCGGCACGATATCGTCGCCCTTGTGCAGCAGCCAGGCGAGCGCGATCTGTCCGGGCTTCACGGCCTTGCTCGCCGCTATGTCGAAGACGATCTGCGCCGCCTGCATATTGGCATCGTAATTTGCACCTTGGTAACGCGGATCGATCCGCCGCGTATCGCCTTCCGGATAGTCCTCTGCCCGCTTCACGCCACCGGCGAGGAAACCGCGTCCCAGAGGGCAGAACGGCACAAGACCGATCCCAAGCTCGCGCAGAACCGGAATGATCTCAGGCTCCAGATTCCGCTCCCAGAGCGAATATTCGCTTTGCAACGCCGAAACAGGATGGACGGCATGGGCGCGACGAAGATTGGCGATACCGACCTCCGAAAGCCCGAAGAAGCGCACCTTGCCCGCAATGACCAGATCCCTGACCGTGCCGGCCACGTCCTCGATCGGCACGCTCCTGTCGAGGCGGTGCTGGTAAAGCAGGTCGATATGATCGGTCTGTAGCCGGCTGAGGCAGCCCTCGACAACCCGGATGATGTTCTCCGGCCTGCTATCTGTGCCGACGATCCTGTCGCCGTCGAAGCGTGAGCCGAATTTGGTCGCGATCACCACCTTCTCGCGCCGATCCCTGAACGCCTTGCCAAGAAGAGCCTCGTTCTTGAATGGGCCGTAGTTTTCGGCCGTGTCGAAGAAATCGCAACCAAGCTCGATGGCGCGGTGCAGGGTCGCGATCGATTCCGCCTCGTCGGCTGGCCCGTAGGATTGGCTCATGCCCATGCAACCGAGGCCGATTGCTCCGACTTCCAGTCCCTGACTGCCAAGTTTTCGTCTGCTCAATGTCATGAAACCTCTCTCTCGATGCGATGTCTGTGCGAAACCGTCAATCGACGGCATGCCAAGCTAAGGCGACCCGCCCGGATTATGAATGCTTCAACGTGCGAATTACTTGCGCGATAGTACGGAACTGAGCGCTACCCCTTCTCCGACATCCTGAAATTCACCAGTGCCGAAACGCTCGAACCCAGGGCGAACTCGAAGATCTGAGTGGCCTCGAAGCTGCGGACTGAAGGCCGCACCTGCCTTGCGGCATCGACCATCCCGCCCTAGTCTCTCCGCATCCCCGCCAAAGAGGTCACATCCGTCAATGTCCAATACCATTGCATTGTTCGGCGCCGGCGCCATGGGCAGCGCCGTTGGCCGTCGCCTCGCCGAATCCGGCGCCAAGGTCATCACTTTTCTCGATGGCCGCAGTGAAGCGACGATCGAACGCGCCCGCGCAACGGGCCTCATCGCCGCTCCGATTTCGGCATTCGCCGAGGCCGATATCATCCTCTCCATCGTTCCGCCGGCCGAAGCGCAGAGGGTCGCGGATCTCATTGCTCCGGTGCTTCGCGACAGCGGCAAAAAACCACCCTTCGTCGATCTCAATGCCATCAGCCCGAAGACCATGGAAAAGCTGGCCGCAGGCCTTGCTTCCACGGGAGCCAAGGTAATCGACGGCTCGATCATCGGCGGCCCGCCGGTTCCCGGCAAGGCCGGCCCGGTTGTCTGCCTCAGCGGTGATCTCGCGGGCGAACCCGATCTCCTCTCCGGCTTCGGCCTGAAGATCCGCCGCGTGAAAGGCCCTGTTGGAGCCGCCTCCGCCTTAAAGATGTGTTATGCCGGCATCAACAAGGGCATCACCGGCCTCTCCGCCGCCATGCTGCTTGCGGCCGCACGCTCCGGCGCCAGTGAGGCGCTGAAGGTGGAACTGGCCGAAAGCCAGGCCGAGCATCTGAAGCGGCTGCGCCAGTCCATCCCGGACATGTTTCCGAAAGCCTATCGCTGGGTGGCGGAAATGGAAGAAATCTCCGAGTTCCTCGGAGCCGACGATCCCGCTGCCCTCATCTTCAAGGGCATGGCCGGCGTCTTCCAGACCATTGCCGATGATCGCAATGGCAGCCGCGAACTGATCGCCACGCTCGAGGCCGTGCTGGATGACGGGCATTAAACTGGTCACAAAGCCTGCACGAAATCGATAATCGCGCGGCTGACGATCTCCGGCCGTTCCTGCGGCAGCCAATGGCCCGCACCGGCCACAAACTGCGTCGCCCTGAGGCCAGGCGCGAGCGCTGGCATCGCATCGATAATCTCCCGCATACCGGGGATGGCAAGGGCCGTGTCGCGTTCACCGGCCATGAACAGCGCGGGAACCTCGACTTTCAGCCCCGCCAAAGCTTTCTGCAATTCCCAGTTCCGGTCGAGGTTCCTGTAATAATTCAACCCGCCGCGAAAACCTGACGCCTTGAATGCATCGGCAAAGACATCGAGGTCGGCTTGCGGCAGCCATTCAGGCAGCGTTTCCCCGTTGGGCAGATCAGCAAGCAGACCGGATGCGCGCGAGACCATGCCAAACGGATTGGGCGTTCCGTCGCCTGGCAGTCTTGGACCCGCCTCGCCGCAGGCGGCGCCATAGATCTTGCGCAGCGTGACATCCACATTCCGCTCGAACTCGGCTTCCGCCAATCCAGGCTCCTGGAAATAGAGCACATAGAGCAGGTGATCCCCTGTCGCCGGAAAGATCTTCGTCGGTGGCACGGGCGGCTGGCCCATGAGAGGCACGCTCATCGCGACAATGCCCCGGAACCTGTCCGGCCGCATCAGTGCGGCCTGCCAGGCAACCGTCGCACCCCAGTCGTTGCCGACGATAACAGCCTTTTCCTCACCAAGCGCATCGACGAGCGCAACCATGTCGGCCACGAGATCGAAGACTGTATAGGCGCCGGTCTCATCAGGGCTTTCCGTTCGGCCATAACCGCGCATATCGGGCGCCACGGCATGGAAGCCCGCCCCGGCAAGTGCAGTAATCTGATGGCGCCAGGCATGCGAGGTCTCCGGAAACCCATGGCAGAGCAGCACCAGCGGCCCCTCGCCGGCTTCGGCAATGTTCATTCTCAAGGTTGCGGTTTCAATCATGCGCTGCTGCATCGCTGCCTCCTCGATAATAAGCCCGTCGCCTTCGGAAAAACGCTTCCGGGCGACATCGAATCTTTAATTCCGTATCTTTTTACGTTACAGAAAACAGGAGTCAATATACCGTAACACTATTTGTTACGCTATGGAGGGAAGCGCAGATGCGGCAAGACGGAAGACTGGCGCGGATGATCCATGTCCTCGTCCATATGGGGCTGCTTGGCGGCCGGGAAACAAGCGAGCGCATCGCCCAGATGCTCAACACCAATCCCGTCGTCGTTCGTCGTACCATGGCGTCGCTGCGCCAGCACGGCATCGTCGAATCCGAGGGCGGCCGTGGCGGCGGCTGGTCGCTGACGAGACCGCTTTCCGAGATCACCATTCTGGATGTGCAGCGCGCCCTGCAGGGCGAAACCATTCTGGATGCGCCGCTCTCCAACGATCACCCTTCCTGCCCGGTCGAACGCGCCGCCAATGCCAAGCTGCAGCTTGGCTATCAAAGCGCCGAGCAGGCGCTGCAGCGGGAATTCCAGAAGGTGACGCTGGCCGAGGTCGGCGAGATCGCCATGGCCACCGCCCAGGCAGAAAAGAGAGCGTGACAGCCATCCGGCTGCTTGCTGACGGCGCGTGAATCTGCCAACTTTCAGCAAAACAACAAGACCACAAAGAACAAGAAGAAACTCCTAGTCTGGTGGCACCACATCCCGATCGCCTTCCCTGAAGGCCTCAGCGTGTCCGGTGCGACAGGAGTTTTATCATGACTGCATTCTGGCCCTTGTTCGTCGGCGGCGTGGCCCCCGCCATTCTCTGGGGCATTACCGCTATTTTCCAGAAGCAGAGCGCCGTATCGGGCGCAGGCTCCTCCGCCTATCTCATCGCCTTCGGCCTGACGCTTGCAGTTGCGGGCGGGATCTCCGCCCTGATCTGGCGGCCCGCGCCCTGGACGGCAGAAGGCTTCGGCTTTGCCGCCATCGCCGGCCTCTGTTTCGCCCTCGGCGCCGGCCTCATCAGCTTCGCGCTCTTTGCCTACGGCGTGCCGGTCTCCAAACTCGCACCGATCTGGAGCTGCAACGTGCTGGTGACGCTGGCCGTCGGCGCGGTGTTTCTGGGAGAGGCTGCTGAGGTCGATCTCATGAAACTCTCTGCCGGCACCCTGCTTATCATCGGCGGCGCCATCCTTGTCAGCAACGCCTGACGCCTGCCTTACCGGCAGCTGTAGCTGCGGGTAATGACGGTCATCACCAGATCGTCGCCCTCGGCACTGCGAACACCTGGGTTCTCCTGCAGGAAGTGGCAGAGCATCTCGCCGATCACTATGGGTGTCGTGCCCGGCGGCAGGCAGATATTCCACCCGACCGAATGGCCGAGACGGGTTATGCTGACCATCGCCTGCGGATCCGGGGCCGCATCGGCGAATGCACGCCGCGCAAAAAACTCATCACGGTTCCATTTGTCGAGCCAGCCGGAAACATAGCCGGTGACGAACTGCCGCGAACCGCCACAATCCGAAAAGAGAAGATCGCCGCTGGCATATTCCATCGGCGCCTTGGCCGAAACAGTCGCCAACAGGGTTGCAATGAGAATGCCCGGCATCTGATCCCTCGCCCGCATATCGATGCCGGAAACTTCAGCCCGAACATGTCGGAATTAAGCTGGAACTATTGCCGATCTGTGACGTCGGCAAAGATGGTAAATGCCCGAACCGGAAGGGAAATTTCTCCTTAATCGACGTAAATGGGCTTCAATGCGCCTTGCCGTGGAGCAGCACGTCAAAGACCATCTGCTTGAAATTCTCGAGCGGCGCCCCGCTGCGCTCGGCGCGCATGCGCAGAAGCGCCCCTTCCCAGCTGTTCAGAATGAAATCGGCAAGTGTCCCGGCCGGCAGCTCGCTGGTCAGTGTGCCGTCTCTCTGCGCTTCGGCCAGGCAGGCCGCAATCACCTCGCTCCAGCGGCTGAAATGCGCTGCGACGCGCTGGCGGATCAACTCGCTATGGTCAACCGTCTCGGCGCTGAAATTGCCGAGCACGCAGCCCTGCGTATGACCTCTCAAGGTGAAGGATGCAGCGCGATCGTCGAAATAGGCCTTGAGGCGGCGAAGGGGCGGTTTGTCGGCATCGGCAAGAAAGCCCACGAGCCGGGCAAGCGCCTGCTCGGAATAGCGATCGGAAACCTCTGCGCCGAAGGCCTCCTTGCTGTCGAAATAATTGTAAAAGGAGCCCTTCGGGACCTTGATGTCATCGACGATCTTCTGGATGCCGGTCGCGGCAAACCCATTGGCATGGATCTCCTTCAGACCCGCCTCGATGATTCTTTCCCGCATTTGCATATTCGGCTTGGGGCCGCGGCGGGCCGACTTTTCCACGTTCGTTACCTCTTGAATAATTAAAGACGACCGGTCATATATTTATTGCTTGACCACAAAAATCAAGGGCTTTCCCGCCCGCTCAGCCGGCTTAACTCCAACTTTTCAAGGAATTGCCACCATGACCTCAAGCCCCACTCCCAGCTTGCGCTATGATGTCCTGACAATCCGCCGCCCCGGCCTCAGCCGCGATGTGCCGGCTGGAGATCCATCCCTTCAGTGGGTCGCCAATTCCGCCACGCTGATCTCGGGCGAACGCGATGCCGTGCTCGTCGATACCTTCCTGACCGAACCGCAGACAAAGACCCTCGCCGACTGGGTGGAAGCGAGCGGCAAGCGGCTGAAGGCGATCTACATCACCCATGGTCACGGCGACCATTTCTTCGGCATCGGTGCTCTGCTGAAACGCTTCCCGGATGCGAAGGCCTATGCCATATCGGATGTGGTGGAGGCGATGCGCCGCCAGAGCGCACCCGACATGCTCGACGGCTTCTGGCGCAAACTCTTCCCCGGCGAGATCGCCGAGAACATGGCTGTCGCCGATGTCCTTGAAGCACCGGACCTGGATCTCGAAGGCCACAAGCTGATCCCGATCGATGCCGGCCATACCGACATGTCGCACTCGACCGCCCTCCACGTTCCCTCGATCGGGCTGATCGTCGGCGGAGACGTCGTCTACAACGGTATCCACTGCTACCTCGGCGAAACCACGCGCGAGAGCCGGCTGCACTGGATCGAAACACTGGACCGGCTGAAAGAGCTGAAACCGAAGGCCGTCGTCGCCGGCCACAAGATCCCCGAAAATGACGACGATCCTCATATCATCGACGAGACCCAGCAATATCTGCGCGATTTCAACAGGCTTGAGCTGGGAACGACGACGGCGCGAGAACTGTTCGACGCCATGCTGGCGCTCCATCCCAACCGGGCCAATCCCGGCTCGCTCTGGGGCGCTGCCAAAGTCGCCAAGGGCGCCTGACCTTCACGCCGTCAACACCAGGCTGCCGCGCCTCTGTGCGGCAGGCCGCATCAGAGCGTGACGAGATCGGTGTGCCCGAACCCCTTGGAATAATCGAGCACCGAAATCACCTTCGGCACGACGCGGAAGATGCGGATCTGATCCCGCGTCGGCATGGCGATCGCTAGACCCTCCTGAACCGGATATTTGGCCGGCATCAGTTGGAGCACCCTGTCGGCCTCGGCAGGGTCTTCCACCTTCTCGGCATGCGCAGCCATCGACAGGCCGGTGATCTGCATCAGCTGGCCGGCATCCGGGTTGATCGTCAGCGACAACCTGTTGTCCTGCGCCAGATTGGCGGCCTTCTGGCTGTCCCGGCCGCAGAGGAAATAGAGGGTCAGCCCGTCATTCACGTAGCCGACCGTTGTCGCCTGCGGCCAGCCGTCTGGCCGGAGCGTTGCAACGCTCATGATCCGTTGCCCATCCAATATCGCCTGGATCGTCTTCCTGATCGCCTCGTCCATGGCTCTCTCCGTTCGGTTTGATCGCTGAAGCATGTGCGGCTGCAGGATATTCCGCATTGATCCGCATCAAGGCGAATATCGATCTGGATTATTCCGAAATATTCCTTATTATCCGAAATGAAAATCATAATAGAGAATAATACGGATCATGTCGGAAGAGTTCTACACTGCTGAACAGGCGGCCGAACGCCTGAAACTGCACCCGAAGACCGTGCTGCGGCTCATCCGCGAGGAGCGTTTGCGCGCCAAGCGCATCGGCAAATCCTACCGCATCCTGCGCTCCGACCTCGAAACCTTCGCCGGTGTCAGCAACAACGCCTCGGCCCCGCAGGCCGAGGTCTATGTCACCAGCGTCGTCGAGGTGCCCGATCTCTCCGCCGAAATGTCGAACCGCCTGACGGTGTTGATGCAGGCCATGCTGATCTCGCGGCATCGTCATCCGCACGCCATGCAGTTCAACGCCGCCTATGATGCGGAACGGCAGCTCCAGAAATTCATCCTGATCGGCACGCCGTCGGATACGGCGGAACTGTTGAACAGCCTGGACGCTTATCTGAAGGCGCTCCGCTGACCAGAAAGGACATTCCGTGAGCAATGATATCAGGCTCTCGCACGGCTTTCGCGTGCTCCTCCGCAATCCCGATGGCAAGCCGTTATCGGCTGAAAGCGGCATCAACGATCTGATCGGCCACGCACTTGGCGAAGCCGTCGATTGGGTGGTGCTGCCGGTCGCCCGCCTGCCCGAGGGTTTCCTGACGCTCCGCTCAGGCATTGCAGGTGCTGCGATCCAGAAATTCGTCAACTACAAGGTTCGTATTGCCATTATCGGCAGCATCGACGCGGACCTTGCCGGCAGCAACGCCCTGCAAAGCTTCGTCCTTGAAGCCAATCGCGGCACGACCTGCTGGTTTCTCGATACGATGGAAGAGTTCGAGGCCAGGCTTTCGGCCTTCAGCACACCGGCCTAAACCACTTATTTCGCTGGACAACGCCGGATGTCGCAACGGCTTCACGCAACCGCATGTTCAGCCTGCCGGCCATCCCACCATTTCAACACCCTGAGCGCCCTGAGCGTCACCCAGCGTGAGGGCTCTCCCTCTCCGTCATCCATCACGAACCAGGCCCTGCCGGACACACGCCAGTCGAGCGGCCAGCGTCCATCCTCCAGTCGCCGTAAGCGGAGGTATTCGACTGCCTCCTTCAGCCGCATATCGGGCGCAGCCCCTGTCAGCAGGCTTGAGGCGCGAAAGTAATCTAGCGCCCGCAGCACATCGAAGCGCCAGCGGTTCGGGTGCAGGAACTGCATGAACTTCTCGTCGACCGGTTCGCTGGTGCTGAGCCGCCGCATCAGGTGCCGCGCCAACAGATAATCCTCTCCCGACCGTCTTGCCTCGCGCGATTGCTCCGTGCCGCCGGTTGCCCGCTCATGTTCCAGCAACCCTTCCAGCACATTGATCGTTGTGTGGAAGGACGAGCGCATCGAGCCATTCGCCCGCTCGCAGTTCCAGCCGCCATCCGACTGCCGCTCGCCGAGTAATCTTTCTACGATGGGCGAAACATCGACACCGAAATAGGCGCCGTCGCCAACCGTGCGGCCATTGATGCATTCCTCCACCTCGCCCTCCCAGAAGGGCTGCCCGCCTTCGTCCCAGCGGCAATTGGCGCCGATGAGCGCGACAGTTCTCCTTGCGCTCTGGGAGCGCGGATCGAGCCCGAATTCGCGAAGCTGCGTCAGCGAAAAATTCGTCGCCGTCCAGGGCTGGCCGGTCGCCTGCCATTCCTCGCGCGTGCAATCGCTGGGAAGGAACGAGCCGCCCGCCCATTGCCCATCGGCATCCTGAAAGGACAATAGTCTGGCACCCCACCCTTCGCGCTCGACCTTCTGCCGTTCGGCGGACCAGACGGGTTCGGGCGCATCCAGCAGATCGCGCAGCACCTGCCAGCGGATGGCCGGGTCGGAGGCGAGCAACCAGTCAATCACGGATGTCTCTGAGGGCGGCATCGGCAAGGCTCCCTTTTGCTTGCAAATACCGCCGCAGCTTGGCCAAACCGACGGCTGCCGTCAACATTACTGGACCCGGCGCGAAGGTGGCGGCCAAGCGGAGAGACTCCCTCTTCGCACCGCCGCCTGATATAGGCAGGGAGTGCCCATCCTTGCTGGGGAGCACGGAGCCCGATATGAACCTACGACAATTGAAAACCTTCCTTGCGGTCGCGAGGCACGGCAATTTCACCCGCGCCGCCGGCGAGGCGAATCTCGCCCAGTCGAGCCTCAGCGACCAGATACAGGTGCTCGAAGAGGAGTTGGGCGTGCAGCTTTTCGAGCGCTCCCGGCATGGCGTGACGCTGACACCGGCCGGTGACACACTGAAAGCCTATGCCGAGGAGATCTTGGCGCTGAACGACGAGGCGAAAGCGGCGATCCGTGCCGCCGCCGGTCTTGGCGGCCAGACACTTGTGATTGGCACGCTAGAAACCATCGCGGCGGAGAAGCTCGCGCCCTTCCTGACGCACTTTCGCGCGGTCCATGCCGATATCGGCCTGACGCTGAAGATCGCTGGCAGCGGTGAATTACAACGACGGCTGGAAGACGGCTCGATCGACATCGCCTTCACCTTCGATCGCGGAGAGCAGGACGAGCGGTTCGTGACCCGCCTCCTCTCGCGCGAACCGCTGATGCTGATTGCAAGCCGCAATGCCGGGGCGATGCCGCCCGGGAACCTTGCGGACCTGAGCCAGCTACCCTTCATCGCTACGGAAACCGGTTGTGTCTATCGCCGCCTGTTCGATACGGCCTTTACCGAAGCAGGCATTGCCGCGCCCGATATCGTCACCCAGGCCGACAGCATCCAGACGATCATCCGCCTCGTTGCCTCTGGCGCTGGTTACGGTCTTGTCCCGCGTCTGGCCGCCAATCCGGCTGTCGAGCGCTGCGGTGTCGCGGAACTGCCCTGGCCGGGCGATACGCCCACCGCCTCGCTCATCATGCTGTGGCGGCGCCGGCGGGTGCAGCCGCCGGCGCTTTCCATATTACTCGCGTCGGTGAACGAGGATTTCCGGCCGGTCAGGCCAGCCGATGCCCGCCTTCGACGTGCAGGATAGTGCCTGTCGTAAAGCCGTTGCCGATCAGGAAGCGGATCGCATCGGCGATATCCTCTGGACGGCCGACACGGCCCGCCGGCAAGCGCTTCGCCATCGCGTCCAACGTCGCCTGCTTGGCGTCACCGGCAACGAAACTCCAGATCGGCGTATCCACCCATCCTGGCGATACCGCGTTGATGCGCAGAGGCGCAAGCTCCACGGCAAGCGCCCGCACCAGCCCTTCCAGCGCCGCATTGACGGCAGCGACGACCGAACCCCGCGCCGCCGGCCGGTAGGCCGCCACGCCTGACGTATAGGTGATCGAGCCAGACGGCGGCAGGCACGGCGCGCCGTATTTGGCGAGCAGCAGCGGCCCGTAGAACTTGCTCTCGACAACCCGCTGAGCCGCCGAAAGCTGCAGATCCGGCAGAAGCTGGTAAGCCCCCTCGATATCCGCCGCCGTGCTGACGATATGATCGACCGGCCCGCAATCGCGGAAGAAGACGGCAACCTCCTCCTCCCGCGTGAGGTCGAGGACCGTGGTCTTAAGATCAGCAGGATCGCCGAGCTCCCGCCGCGCCGCCTCAAGCCTCTCGGCACTGCGCCCGGCAATCGTCACCCGCGCCCCTTCGGCCAGCAGCCGCTGCGCCAGCGCCAGCCCCATGCCGGAACTGCCGCCCACGACGATAATCTCTGCGCCTTCTATTTTGATGTCCGTCATCTGCATCTCCTTCTTGGCTGGGAGAGCAGATGCCGTGCGCCGGGCCGGAAGAAAAACGGAAGAAACCGATGGTGCCATCGGTTCTTCCGATGATGCGGCTGCCGGTGAACCTCAGGCCGGCCAGACCATCCCGGCCACTGCGCAGCCTAGCAGGACCGGAATGACCGCCAGCTTGAACCTGAAAATCGCGATAGCTGCCGCAAGGCTCAGCAATAGCGATGGCAGCGATAGCGACGCCCAGACGGGCAACTCGATCGAGAAGGGTCCAAGGCTGTGAACCTCGGCGCTCCGGAACAGGAAGTGCAGGCCGAACCAGATCGCGAGATTGAGGATGACGCCGACGACGGCCGCCGTGATGGCCGACATCGCGCCTGCCAGCGCAGCATTGCCGCGCAGCTTCTCGATGAAGGGAGCGCCGAGGAAGATCCAGAGAAAGCAGGGAACGAAGGTCACCCATGTCGTCAGGACGGCGGCGATCGTGGCGGCGGTCATCGGATTCAGACTGCCGGGATCACGATAGGCTCCCATGAAGCCGACGAACTGGAGAACCATTATCAGCGGCCCGGGCGTCGTTTCCGCCATGCCCAGACCATCGAGCATCTCGGTGGGCTTCAGCCACCCGAAATGCTGGACGGCTTCCTGCGCGACATAGGCAAGCACGGCATATGCGCCACCGAAAGTCACCATCGCCATCTTGCTGAAGAACACGCCGATCTGCGTAAAGATATCGTCGGGTCCGAGGAAGAGATAGAGCAGCAGCAGCGGCAGCAGCCAGAGCACCAGCAGCACCGACGAGATCCTCAGCGACCAGCGGAGGTTCGGTCGCGCGTGATCAGGTATCTCCTCTCCGAGCAGCGCGTCGGCGTCGGACAGAACCGCGCCGCCCGCCGACCTGTGCCCGCCGCCGCTCTGGAACAGGCGGGAGCCCGACTTCGATCCCAGGAAGCCGATGATGGCGGCTGAAAGGATGATAACCGGAAAAGGCACATGGAGGACGAAGATCGCCAGGAAGGCGGCTGCCGCTATCCCGATCATCGCCCTGTTCTTCAGCGCGCGGCCGCCAACCCTGACGACCGCCTGAATGACGACGGCAAGCACGGCCGCCTTCAGGCCGAAGAACAGCCCCTCGACGGCATCGACGCTGCCGAGGGTCACGTAGAGGTAGCTCAGGGCCAGAATGGACAGGAAGCCCGGAAGCACGAACAGGATGCCCGCAACCAGACCGCCGGCAGTCCGGTGCATCAGCCAGCCGATATAAATGGCAAGCTGCTGCGCCTCCGGTCCCGGAAGCAGCATGCAATAGTTCAGCGCATGCAGGAAGCGCTGTTCGCCGATCCACTTCTTCTCATCGACGACGATGCGATGCATGACGGCGATCTGCCCGGCCGGTCCGCCGAAGCTGAGGGCTGCAACGCGCAGCCAGACGCGAAAGGCCTCGCCGAAGGTAACGCCATGAGGGTTTGGCGACGCGCCTGTATCGGGCGTCGCATGGGTGACGGCACTGGTCACGTTAGCCTCCCTTTTTCGCGGAAGGCCAGTTGTGCGTTTCGTCCGTGGCATCGCGGCACCAGCGGTAGAAGGCATCATAGAGCAGCATGCCGGCATCCAGCTGCTTGAGATCGTCAACAAACATGCGCGACAGGCCGAGCGATGCGGCCAGCAGGCCGGCCACTTCAGGGGCAAGGTCCGGCCGGGCGGTATCGGCGCCGCGGACGATCGTTGCGAGCCTCGACATCGGCCCCGAAGCAAGGCCGAATTCCTCGATCATTACATCGAAGGTGCAGAGCTCGCCGCGGTGGCTCCAGAAGACCTCCTCGATATCGAACGGCATGGCGCCGAAGCGGTCGGCAATCAGGGCGACGTCTGATGTCGGCACGAAAAGAAAGACCGCCGAGGGATCGACGAAACGCCGGATAAGCCAAGGACAGGCGATGCGGTCGATCTTCGGACGCGCGCGCGTGACCCAGACAGTCCGTCCCTGCCGATCGCGCGGCGGCAGCATGTCGATGGGCACAGCCACGCCGCCGGAGCCTATCCAGGCTTCGAAGCCGCCTTCCAGCACCTCTGCAGCACCCCCGGCATGCCTGATATAGGCGGCCACCCCATGGCTGAGCTTGCCGCCCGCCTGGCAGACGACGATGACCGGGCCGGTGAAGCCAGCAACCCATTCAGTGACATCGGTGTGAGATTTCCGGATCGAGCCCGGCACGAACCGCGGATCCCGGGCAAAATCCTCCTCGGTGCGCACATCGACGATGACAGGCGCATTGGGTGTGCCGACGATACGGGCGAGCTTATCTGAAGATATTTCGAGAAATGAAGGCATGACGCGTCCCTCCGTTGTTCGGTTTCGATGGACGCGATTCTTCGGCATGTCGCCTCGTGGGGTGATCGCAACCCCATATGGTTTTTATGCGCGCCGCCGTTTTTCGTGTCAAGCTTCGCGAGGAGCACGCCGTTCGCTTCCGTCAGACCTTCATATAAGGTCGTTGAACGGGAGCCCGGCGTCGAAATACGCCTCATAGGCTGTGTCTAGCCATTGACGATCGCGGTGGTCGTATTGCCTATTGCAGACACCGAGACTTGGGGCGCGCATGCATCATGGACAACCTGCCTGATATCGTCAGCAAGCGCGATCCGGCGATCACCGTCAGACGTATTCTCAAGGTCAATCATGCTGGCGAGTTCGGTGCTATCCGCATCTACGGTGCACAGATCTGGATAGCCCGCCGGCTGTTTCCGGATATCGTGCCGGCCCTTCAGGACATGCGGGAAGACGAGATCAAGCATTGCCGCCTGTTTCGTGAGGCCATGCCTGCTAGGAGCGCCAAACCTTGCCGTGTGATGGCCTTCTGGAGCCTCGGTGGTTTCGCGCTAGGCTTCTTCACTGCCCTTGGTGGGCGCAACATGGTTTGGATCTGCACCGAGGCGGTGGAAGGCACCGTTCATCGCCATCTCGAGGATCAGCTGGCCTTCCTGCACACCCGAGACCCTGAGCTTCATGCCCTCATCGCCTCGATCCAGGACGAAGAACTGGCGCATCTGCGCGAGGCCGAAGAAAAGCAGACAGGGCGCGGGCTTGGCCACGCGCTGCTTCTGCCCGTCATTGGCGCTCTCACCGATCTGATGATCTGGCTGTCGACCTGGGGCGATTCGAGCTGGATGCGCGTAGAGATCGCGCGTTCTAGGTGAAGTGCTGCTGCGAGGAAATATGGATCATTATCCGCTGATTGGCCAAACCCTATCAACTACTTTTGAGAGTGATATCGAATTCATCTTAAATCATGCGGCGCCCCTAAAGGTCTGCGAATTGGCTATAGCGGGAGACAATTCCAGTGCAATTCGATTAGTTGATGAAACACGACAGCTTGCAGGCTCTTTCAAATACAGGGGAGCCGTGCTCGGGGTGAGTAAACACCCGCAAGGCGTCATCGCCTGTGGCTCCGGAAACTTTCCAATTGCGGTGGGTCTGGCGGCCACCAATCTTGGAATTCCAGCGATATTAGTGATGCCGGAGGATGCGCCGCCCTCCAAAAAAGAGTTGGCTCGCAATTCCGGTTCTGAAGTTTTGTTCGTTCCAAGGGCTGACTTTGTTGGCACCGCGGAGCAGGAAGCAAGGGCACGTGGCTTGCCGTTTCTGCATCCGTTCCGGGATGCAACCATGCTGATTGGCAGCAGCTCCCTTGGTGTTGAACTGGCCCATGCCATTCGAGCCAATGGATCTCCAGATGATGCTGTTGTCGTCGCTTGCGGCGGCGGTGGACTGGCTGCTGGTACCGCATTGGGACTTAGGGTCAGCGGGTCAGCAAACGACATTTATGTGGTTGAACCAGGTAACTACCCGCGTTTGCAAGCCGCAATCGGTGTGTCCCATCCTGTCGAGATCATGCCCAAAGGGCAAACAATTTGTGATGCTTTGCGGGCGACCGAGATCGGTGCACTTCCATTTCAGATCATTGAGAAAATCGGAGTGCGCACCTTGCTGTCCTCAGATGATGCCGTTCTGGAGGCACAGGCGCGAATGCAACGCGAATGTGACCTAGTCGCAGAGCCAAGCGGGGCTTTGGCCTTGGCGGCGCTCTCCGAAAACGAGATTCCGAGACGGCATCGCAAATTCTGGGTCATCGTATGCGGCGGCAACGTCTGATTCAAAGCAGAACAATTCAGGTTGCTTCTGATCCGTTTTACCCTCGCGCACGATTGGAATTCCTCTTCTCACTCCACCCAGTAGCAACCCATATCACTGGCCGGAGACACTGTGCGCGCAACTGCTCGCCGCGCGCTGCAGGAAGCCCCGCCCTCCCATCAGTTCCGCCCGCCATTCGCGCGAATCACCTGCCCGTTGACCCAGCCGCTCTCAGCGCTCGCCAGAAACGACACGATCCGGGCAATATCCTCCGGCTCCCCGAGCCGGCCGAGAGGGATATCGTTGGTCAGGCGCTGGATCAGCTCCGGGGAGCGGCCGGCGAGCAGCAACTCGGTCGCAACCGGCCCGGGCGCCACGGCATTGACGGTGATACGGCGGGAGCCGAGCTCCTTTGCGAGGATATGCGTCATCGCTTCCACAGCCGCCTTGGTCGCCGCGTAGACGGCATTGCCCGGCGAATAATGGCCGATGATGCTGGTGGAGAAATTGATGATACGGCCGCCATCGCGCACCCGCCTGGCGCCTTCCCGCATGCCATTGAAGGTGCCGGTCAGGTTCACGGCGATCAGCCGCTGGTAGTCTTCGTCGCTCGCATCGGAGAGCGGGCCGAAGGTGGTGACGCCGGCATTGTTGACGAGCACGTCGACGGTTCCGAATTCCGCTTCGGTGCGCTCGAAGAGGTCGACGACTGCCTGTGGGTCGGAGACATCGGCGCGGAGCGCCAGCGCCCGGCCGCCGGCCGCTGCGATGGCCGCAACCACCTCTTCGGCCTGCGCGGCATTTGTCGCATAATTGACAACGGTCTGGAAGCCATCGGTTGCGAGCTGCCTGGCAATCGCCGCACCGATGCCCCTGGATGCGCCGGTGACGATGGCGGTCTTGATCTCGTTTGACATGTGTGACTCTCCTGTTCCTGCAGCGCGAGTGATCGCAGGCACAGCAAGTCGCATGCGGGTCACCGGTCCCGGTAAGGCGCTCGAAGATCTCAGATCCTGCTGTGTTGCCCGATCGCTTGTGCGCTTGATCTGACGCCGGTAATGTGAGCGATAATTCGCTTTCCCGCTACTCGCATTTCAGGCCCCGTTTCCAGCAATGTCCGAAAGCCCATACGAGAGCCGCTCCTCGCCCAGAAAAGCGCCCAAACAGGCTCGCTCGCTTGTCACGGTGAGCGCGATCATCGAGGCCGCGGCTCGCATTCTGGAGGAGCGCGGTCATGAGGGTTTTTCCACCAATGCGGTCGCGGAAAGGGCCGGCGTAAGCGTCGGTTCGCTCTACCAATATTTCCCGCGCAAGGATGCGCTGATCGGCGCGCTGATCCTGCGGCAGACGATGTCACTGGTCGGAGATGCGGAAAGTGCTGCCGATCGGCCGACGGGCCAAGAGGCGCTCTCTGCCCTCATCAACCCATGCGTCCACCTCCAGCTTGAACGCCCTGCCCTTGCCCGCCTGCTGGATTATGAAGAGGCGCGCCTGCCGCTCGATGCCGAGACCGAGCAGATCAAGCAACGCTTCTTCGAGCTCACCCGCGATACGCTGCTGCGGCCGGATATGCCGCCGCAGCCCGATATCGATGTCGCTGCGCGCGATGTGGTGGCGATCATCAAGGGCATGATCGATGCCGCCGGCGAACATGGCGAGGAGGACAGGAACGGGCTGGCGCTACGCGTCAAACGCGCCGTCATCGGCTATCTCAGAACCGCATCGGACAGCGGGTAATTTCAAGAAGAAACCCTCGGTCCGGGAGTGGAACCGAGGGTCTTCATTTGCAGGATCAACGCAGCGATCGCTGGGAACGATCAACCTTTGGGAGGGGAATTAGGTTGCCGCGTTGGATAAGGAACAAGCTGCATCGAATTTGGTTCCCGGAAATTACACGACCTGCAGCTGGCTCAGCAGAAAATCCGCCCGTGCGGCGACATCGACCCTCGGGAGAGTGACGACCTCATAGCCGATTCCAGGATAGGCCACGGTCAGTCGATCATATTCGGCAACGGCCTCTTCAAAACCGTGCCGTCGCTCCGGGTCATTGACATAGATCTCCGGCCACGGTGGCGTCAGGAACACCGTCTGGTGATAACGATGCCGGTCCCGCAGCGTCTCCAGCACCGCTTCTCCGGTAGCGGCCTGGAGCGCGGCGGCGGCATCGATCAGGCCGCGATCGAAAAACGTCCAGCCCGCCTGCGCCTCCGCCAGTTTCTGATCCTCGAGTGCCATCGCGATCGCCCGCCGGGCAAAAGCCACCGGATCGACCCAGGGCAAGGCTGCGCCCTGCCCGGCCAGCTCCTCTCTCACGATCCGGCGTCCGGGCTCTTCGACGGTGGCATAACCGCGCCGGGAAAGCTCTTCGAGCAATGTTGATTTCCCGCCACCCGAACAGCCGGAAATAACGACGGATTTGATCATGGAACCCTCGAAAAACAGATGATGTAAAGGAAGCGTGGTGCAGATGCGGCTATGTGCCGACTTCCAGATCGAAGATGTGGCCCTGTCTGCCGGCAGAGCGGCGAAGCGAACCCCGGTGGATCGCGGCAATGCGCTCCACGATCTTCAGGCCGATCCCAAGGCCGTCCGCATGGGCTGTGACATCGCACGCCTGCCGGATACCGGCGAGATGCCGATCCTCGACGCGGATCAGATTGCGGCTGACCCGCACGACGATATCGGTATGCGCGGGCGTGTGGCGGACGGCATTGTCGATCAGGTTGCGCACGGCATCCTTCAGCAAGGCCGGCACACCCTGCACGATGGCGGCATCCACCTGCGCGGAGAATTCCAGCGAGTGATCGTTCTCGTAGACCCAGGGCGCCAGCTGCTCCACCACGCTGGATGAAAGCGCCACGAGGTCGACCTCCTCGAACATGCCGTGATCGAATGTATCGAGCCTCGCGAGCGCGGTGATCTGGCCGACGAAGCGCACGAGGTCGTCGAGATCGGCTTCGGCCTTTCGCGCCCGTGGATGGTCGATATGGCCGAGCTCCAGCTTGATTGCCGCAAGCGGCGTGCGCACCTCATGCGCGATGCCCGATGTCAGGATCTTCTGGGATTTCATCAGCTCGCCGACACGCTCGAAGGCCCGGTTGACGGCCACTGCAAGATGAGCGATTTCCCGCGGCATTTCCTGAAATTGCAGATGCGAGCGGGAATCCATCGGGTCGATCCGTTCGGCCGCCTCGGCCGCAATCCGTACCGGCTTCAGCGCCTGGCGCACGGAAAGCAGGGTGGCGCCGAGCACGAGCACCAGCAGAATGCTCATCGGCACGATCATGTGTTCGATCACCTCATTCCAGAAGACATCCGACAGCACGTCCTGCGGATCGCCCGTCGTCGCGACATCAACAACGAAGCGCCRCTCGCCGACCGTAAAGGCCCGCCCGCCCACGAGCGTCAATGGCTTGCCGGGCTTGAGCGACCGCAGCCAGAAATCCGGAGGATTGACGTCAGGCGGCAGGAAGCGGCTCTCGCAGGCGGCATCGCAGGATTGGAAAACCAGCCCGCCATCGGCCTCGCGGATGCGGGCCACATAGCCGGTCTGCGCCTCGCTGTAGCGCCCCTCGACACTTTCGGGAAGCCGGTAGTGGATGGTGCCATCCTCCACCGCAATGCCGGAGGCGAGCCGCTCGGTCTCCTGCTCAACGAAGAGCCGCGAAAGCTCCCCGACATTCCAGTAATAGTCGGAAAAGATCACGGCGAGCTGCAGCACCATGGCCAGCACCGCAAAGAAGGCGATCCGCCGCGCCAGGATCGCGCCCAATGTCGGCGACATCTGCTTCACGCGCGCGCCTCCCGCATCATGTAGCCGACACCCCTGACGGTCTCGATCAGCGCCTTCGTCGGGTGCCCCTCCAGCTTCTTGCGCAGTCTCGAAACGGCAAGCTCGACGGCATTGCTGCTGCGCTCGTCGCCGAATTCCGAGAAGGCGTGCTCGATCTTCGGCTTTGGCACCACCCTGCCGCCATGGCGCATCAGCAGTTCGAGCAGCCCCTTTTCCGAAGGCGCAAGCGCAATCTCGGCGCCGGCACAGATCACCCGGCGCGAGGCGACATCATATTGAAGTGCGGCATATTCCAGGACCGGCATAATGGTTGCCGGCGCGCGCCGCGTCAGCGCGCGGATGCGGGCGATCAGCTCGCCATTGTGAAACGGCTTTACGAGATAGTCGTCAGCGCCGGCATCGAGCCCGGCAATGCGTTCGTCGATCGCCCCGCGCGCAGTCAGCACCAGAACCGGCATCTGCACCCTTGTCGCCCGGAGCGACCTCAGGAAGGCGATCCCGTCCTCATCAGGCAGGCCGAGATCGAGAAGCAGCAGGTCGTATTCCGCTTCCTGCAACGCAAGCCGCCCCTCCTGCGCGAGCGCGAAGGCATCGATCTTCCAGCCGGCATCGCGGATGGCCTCGCAAAGCAGTTCGCGAAGCCTGGGACTATCCTCGATCAGCAGTATCCTCATGCCTTCTTTCGACCCGTGACCATCGACCAGACGAGATTTTCCCTGTGCCTCCAGCTTTCGACGATGGCCGCACCGGCATGGACGAAGGCAAGCACCATGATGCCGTTTGCGATGGTGCCGTGCAGTTTCTCCAGCCACTTTTCGCCCCAGAAGGCGTCGAGGGTGGTCATCCAGCCGGTCAGCGCCGTTGCCGCCAGCAGTGCCATCAGGAGCAGCATCATAACCGATGCCAGCGGATTGTGACCAAGGTAACGTTTATCATTGCCATCGATCATATCGAGGATCTGCTCCATGACCCTGCGCGGCGTCGGCAGGAAATCGGAAAAGCGAGCGTGTTTTGTACCGACGAAACCCCAGAGAATACGAATGACGATTGCCGCAGCAACGACATAACCCGTGAAGCGGTGCCAGTATTTGCCCTCTTCGAGAATGAAGAGGTTGAGCGTGCAGGCGGTAACGATGGTCCAGTGAAATAGCCTGACGACCGGGTCCCAGACCCGGATCGTCTGGCGGGCGGTATCGGAGGGCTCAGCGCCCTCCTTCTTCGACGAGATAGCCGTCATCGCTCAATCGCCCTTCTGGACGATCTCGCCGGAGACCGGATTGAAATAGACTTCGGCGCGTTCGCCGTTCTTGTCGCGGCCGTAGATTTCGTAGCAATTGCCGGTGATTTCGAGGGTCTTGATCTTATAGCCCATGGCTTCGATCTTCGCCTTCATGGCCGCCTCGGGCATCCATTTGGATTTCGGCTCGCCGGTGCAGCTTGGACTTGCAAGCGCCAAAGCCGGCGTGAATGACAGGATTGCGATAGCAGTGATTAGTTTCAGCTTCATGATTTTACCCTTTTGCTGTTGCCCCTTGCGGGCGACGAACAATCGGGTAGCGCGGCAAAGCTGTCTGTTTGCTGTCGGCGACTGTAGCTTCAGTTTGCCTAATCTTCGCGCGGCAGCGGCTGCAGAAACAGGCGTTCATAGCTCTTGAAGGGCGGATTGTCTCCGAAGCGCGCATTGGCCGCGATACCCTCAGGATCGGCGGCGACGCTGCTGCGGTAGTTGAGATAGCTCTCCTCATCCGGAAAGGTGAAGAGTGCGATTGCAATATCGCCCGCTCCATCCGACCCGGCAGCGGGAAAGCTCATGCCGGTGCCATCGGGCCTTTCGCGCGGCAGGAAATAGCCGTGATGCTTTCCGCCACAGCGTTCGATCAGCCCCATCCAGATCTGCGCATAGGCTTCGAATTCCGCGAGCTTTTGCGGATCGAGGCGATAGCGCACCTCGCATGTAACCGGTGTATTTGACATCGTGAATGTCCTTCTCATTTCCTTAACGCATGAAGAGGATGCCAGCCATGCGCACATCGCCGGATTGCAGGAAACGTGCCTGCGCATGGAAGCCAAATATCTGCCCAGCTCCCCGTTCCGCTTGAGCTATGAGCGTCTTTATCGGCGCTTCCAAGACGATCTTGGCGATGAGCGCGACAGGCTGCTCAGCCAATGCGCTGGTCTCATGCTGATCAACTTCATTGAGGAAGATGGTCAGGGGCGCATTGATTGAGGTGAAACATGGCCTTTGTCCGGGGTTGGGAGCCGACGCCGCGACATCGGCTCCCTGGGGGTTAGAGAGCCGTGCGTCCGTTCGGACGCACAAAAGACGTTTTAACTTTTGATTTTACTCATCAGGCTTTCCGAAAATCGATTCCGATTTTCGGGCCGATCCTGTGGCATCAGCCCACGACAGGCCTGAAATCCAGATTGACCGGCTGCTTCGGCAAATGTTTCCGTTCGGTGACATCGGGCGCGACCTCGGTCGTGCCGACACTATCGGCAATCCTCTCGAGCCGGAAGCCCCGTGCATATATCTTTCCGTGTCCCCTCAACAGGAAACCGTAATGGATGCTGGCCGCGTCGGCCGGAACATCCAGCACGACCGAGCGCGCCGCCCAGCCGGTCGTGCCGGAAACAAGCCCGCCTATCGGTCGCGCCAGCATATTGTTGCAGCGCGCCGTTCAGCTCATGGCTCGAAGTCGCCCGGTCGATTTTCAGAAGGCACCATCTGTCGACCTGGACAAGGCCTCATACGCGCGCAGCTCTTCGAGCTGGCCCTCGAGGGCGGGCTTGTATGCCTCAAAGGCGTCGCTTCCCGCCAGGAACTGTCTTGGGGGATTGTCCACGGCGGCGATCTTGACGAGAGCATCGCCAAGCTTGGCCGGATCGCCCTGCTGCTTGCCGTCATAGCCAGACCACATGGCTTCCGCCGTGCCTTCGGCGGCATAGTCCTCAATCGAGCTGGTCGCGTATTTGGCGTTCTGCGAGTCGAGCAGGTCCGTCCGGAAAAAGCCGGGCGCGACGGCCGTGACCTTTATCCCGAATTGTTCGACTTCCTGGGCCACAGCCTGTGACAGTCCTTCGACCGCGAACTTGGCAGCGCTGTAGGCACTGCAATGCTTGAAACCAATGACGCCGGCAAGCGAGCTGATATTGATGATCCGGCCCGAACGTTGCTTGCGCATGACGGGAAGCACCGCGCGCATGACGTGGACCACGCCGTAAAGATTGGTGGCAATCAGTCCGTCGATTTCGGCCGTGGTCAGCTCCTCGAAGTTACCAAGCAGACTATAGCCTGCATTGTTCAATAGAACGTCGATGCGGCCGAAGGCTTTCGCTGCCTCGGCGGCGGCGGCTTTCGCTTCGGCCTCGTTGGTGACATCCAGCTGCACGAACGCGAGGTTCTCGCTCGCGATATCGCTGAGGGCCTTCGTTACCTTGCCGAGGTTGCGGCCGGTCGCGACGACGCTGTCGCCAGCCTTCAGGGCCGCTCTGGCACTTGCAGCGCCGATACCGCTGCCTGCACCTGTGATAAACCAAACCTTGCTCATGTCTAACTCCTGTTCTTGATGAACCGAAGATAGATCACCTGCCAGGGCAGTATTAGATGATACTATCTGCATGAACTTAGAAATGGGATTTATGAATGCGCCGGCCGTCACCCTCCTGTCGCTGAGTGTAAATCGCGCCAGATCCAATCCTCCTTTATCAGGAGGATTGGATCTTCAAGTCCGTGTTTATGGCGTGCGACTTCTTTGGCTAGGCAACATTGATGTGCGTGGCGAACCAGTCGAGCACCAGCTGCGGATTTCGTCCGAAGTAGTTGTATCCCTCGAAACGCTGGTCAGTGCCTTCGATCCAGAAGAGTTTCTTGTCCTTTGAGGAAAGGGTGTCGTAGATCTCCTGCACATTGGACGGCTTGGTCAGGAAATCATTGCGGACCTGCGCCACCAGTGTCGGAACCGTCACGGCTTTGGCATATTCCATCGGCCAGACGTCCGCGAGGTGATAGCCGGTCCGCTTCCAGTAAGCGGCGTCGAACAATTCGACGCCATTTGCGATTTTCTGATTTTCCATCGCTGTTTGGACGAAGACCGCCGGCGTCACGGGCTGCAGTGCAATCATCGCCTTGATGTGGGTGAATTCCGCCGGGTGCTTGTACATACCAACGATCGTGGCGTTGGCGCCCAGGCAACGGCTGTAAAGGGCGGTCTTCATGTCCTTGGTGTCGGGCCGCGACTTGGCGTAACGCAAAGAACCGATGACGTCGCGATATTCCAGCGTACCATGCGCGTTGACGCCACCGCTGCCGGTGCCGCTGCGGCCATGGTTGCGCATGTCGTAGGTAATGATGTTGTAGCCCGCGTCATGCAGGATCTTGTATTCCGGCAGGAAGTTCGCCTCGAAGCCACCGAAATTCTTCCAAGGATCAAGATGGCCGGGATAACCATAGCGGTTGCAGGGCATGGGGTGGTTGAAGATGAGCAACCTGTCAGAATCGGCGGGAATGAACCAGCCCTCGATCGTCACGCCGTCCATCGCGGGAAAGAAGATCTCTTCGTATTCCATGCCGTATTCGTTCGGCCACCGCAAGATAGGCGTGCGGGTAGAGTGTGCCATCAGGTCGGCCATGCCGTTGATGAATTCTTCGGTTTTCGCGTCGGTCACAATCGCACCTGTTGTTGTTTGGTTGTCCGCGGCCTGTACGCTCGCGGAGGTGGCCGCCATGATCGGGAGAGCGGCGAGTGCCGCGCCGGCTTTCAGAAGTTGGCGCCGGCTATTTGAGGCTGCACCTTCATGCTGAACGGTAGTGTCATGCTGATTGCCCATGTCAGGCTCCTTGGGAGATGTTGGGACGTTGATTTCAGCTGGAATTCGGGGGCGAGACGCACATATCATCGCGCCTCGCCCCATCCGGTCTTCACTGCTTGGGAGGAACAAAACCTTCGGTGATGATGACCGAGCCTTCGGTAGAGGCGACGCGGAACTTCCGGGCGGCCGTGTACTCCGGAGAATTGTAGAAGCGTTGCGCGTCGGCCATGCTTGGGAACTCGGCTATGGCCATGACCTTTTTCGGCTCGCCTTCCACCGCGGTGGCATTCAGGTTGAATACGATGATCCTGCCGCCGAATTTCGGCGCGAGCGGACCGGCCTCTTCCATGTATTTGCTATAGCCGGCCTGATCCTTGATCGTGTAGTTGGCRATCATGTAGCCGGGAGCCTGGGAATCCTGGGCATGACCGGTTGAGGCGAGAGCCAGCGCCATGGCAGCGGCCGCGCCGAAAATGAATTTCTTCATTGTCTGAGGTCCTTTGGTTTTGAGTTGAGATGGATTGGAGAGCCGATCCGTCGATCTGGACAGTTCGCTATGGGCTCGTATGCCGCTGGGGCAGTTTTCGATGCCGCTGCTCGCACCAAGCCTTGCTCATGCTGAACTTCCTGTTTCGATAGACAGGAAGATAGGCTGGCTCAGTCTATTTGATTAGAATGCATAATTTGCATGAAGCTAGAAAGCGCATTTCTAAATAGACGCCGGATTTGCGGCCGGGGCTATGCTGCCCGGTGCCTCAGGTCTCTGATCAATCTCAAGCCGTAGTGAGCGAGAAACACGCCCAGTCCGATGATCGCGGTGTGATGCAGGAAGAAGGCTAGCGCCGCCTTCTGGAAATCCCAGAATTCCAAGCTCGTTTGCATGAACAGCTTTGGCCCGATATTGACCACGAACAGGCTCCGAACGCCGCAGGCAGCGATCACGATAGCTGCCGTTCGTAAGACAAAGGTACGCAGTCTGCTCTTGGTCGTGATGCCGAACCTGCCGCGCACCACATCCATGATCATCGACCAGTGCAGACCGAGATGGATGGCTGCTATCAGCAGCGCCAGATAAGCCGTCAGAGCGTGGATCTGGCGCACGGTGAAGGTGCTGGTCAACGGCAGGAAGCTGAAGACGGTCTGCGAGATGATTACGCTGGTCACCAGCAGAGACAGCATGGTGACTAGAAGCGGGAGATTGATCATCTTGGTGATAAAGCTGCGCGGCTCGCGCCAACCCTTCGTGATCATGCCGTACCAACGGCGGTTGAAAATGTTATGGCTGATCAACAGCAGGAACATGCCCGTGCCGATGATCTCGTGCACCGCATTGCCGAGCCAGTCGTAAGCCAAGGCGGCCAGCAAGAAGCCGGCCGCCAAGAAATCGAGGATCAACCGCAAGAAAAACAGCGGCTTCAAGGGATGTAAGCCCGCATTCTGTCGGTTGTGAACATGAAGTCATTGTCTGTCTGGGACCCGTGGCACGATTGGCACCGCTCAGCGAACGCCGTCCGCTTGACCTGCATGTTGGTATCGAACTGCTGAAAATGCCAGTCGCCGGTGCGCTGCTCCTGAGGGACGCTGAGACCCCAGCCCACACCTTTCTCCATAACGAAATAGCCAGTGAGTTTGTAGTCCGCCCAGATGCCCAGGACCAATTGCGTACCAGGTGGAAGCGGTCGGCCAGATTTCGCGATCTCCAGGGTTTCGCGGGTTGCAAACGCTTCCTCCTTGGAAGAGCCGCGGTCGTAGGTCGCATAGAGCACATACTCGTCGAAGTTTTTAGGGAACGTGGCCCGATTTCCGGTTGCTTGCGCCACTGCCGAAGAGCCGAACAGGCAGGCGAAAGAGACGAAAGCGGCCACGATAAACACAAGACGCACGATCGAAGCGGATGGTACATTAGTCTTTTCGGGTCTGGCCTTGGCCATTTAGGATTCCCTTCGTTTGCCCGCCGGGCAGGATTTGGCACACGTAATCGAGATCACCGTATTCTGGCGAACCCGATCAGAGTAGGTGGGGGTATTTGCATGGGCTTAGAAAGCGGACTTCTAAATCCGGCAATCATCGAAGAGCGCCGGCAGAGTGCTTGAGCGGTCTCAGATCAGCTTTGGGTAGCCATAGATTTCGCGCAATTTCTGTGAGGCATCGGAGCGAAGTATCCCCGTTCCGATGTCGAACGTGGCAAAGCCTCAGTGCGCTGTAAAACCACCATCCACCAGCAGAGCAACCCGAGCGCAAAGCTGGCAGCGGGGCTGCAGAGCCAAAGAACTGCGGCCGCGATCGCTTTGGTGCTTAGGCTGTCTGGTCAACGAGCCCCATTTGCATTTCATTCATGCGGCCCCCGTGCACGGTCAGTGCCGAGAGGGCAGTTCCGAGCTCGCGAAGGTCTTCAGGCGTCAGCTCAACCCGAAGCGCACCCAGATTCTCACTCAGGTGATCGATGTTGCGCGTGCCTGGGATGGGAACTATGAACGGCTTCTGCGCCAGCAGCCACGCCAAGGCGATCTGCGAGGGTGTTGAACTGTTCTTTTCGGCGAACTGCTTCAGCAATTCAACATACGGCATATTGGCCGCCAGGTTGTCAGGGCTGAAACGATCGAATGTCGGTCGAAGATCGGTTTTCGTGTCGAACCTTGTGCTCGCGTCCATTTTCCCTGTGAGATATCCCATTCCTACTGGACCCCAAGGGACGAAGCCGATGCCAAGCTCTTCACATGCGGCAAGAACGCCATTGCGCTCAGGGCTTCTCTCCATCACGGAGTATTCGGTCTGGACCGCCGTTACAGGCTGGACAGCATGCGCCCTGCGAATTGTCCTGGCGCTTGGCTCCGATAGACCGAAATGCAGAACCTTGCCTTCCTGGATCAGGTCTGTGACCGCACCAGCCACATCTTCGATCGGCACCTTGGGGTCGACGCGGTGTTGGTAAAAGAGGTCGATGCGATCGGTCTTCAGCCGTTTGAGCGAGGCTTCTGCCACCTGCTTGATCCGCTCTGGGCGGCTGTTTAGGCCTATCGTCCCGTCAATTGCAAAGCCGAACTTGGTGGCGATTTTCACTTGGTCGCGAATGGGTGCCAATGCTTCTCCAACGAGATCTTCGCTCGTATACGGACCATAGACTTCGGCGGTATCAAAGAATGTGACGCCGTTTTCGTGGGCGGTGCGAATAGTGTTGATACCCTGGGCTCTATCGGCGGGTGGGCCATAGTTGGCGCTGATGCTCATGCACCCAGCTCCTATTTCCGAGACTTCCAGCGTTCCGAGTTTTCGCGTTTTCATCTGCCCCTGTCCTGTATGGAGAACGCTTTGGTATCCCTGCCGTTGATCCGGTGAGGCCGCCCAGGCCGCCGATACGGCGGGCAACACCGCACCGGCGAGCGCGGCGTTAATCAAAAAATCACGGCGATCAAGGCCGAAGTGCTTGGCAGCATTCGGGCGCGCCTTTTGATTGTTTTTGTCCATGCCTTGTCTCCTGAAATTTGGCGGCGAAGCCGTCGTTTCATTTAAGGAGGACGATCCGTGTCAGTTCACCTTGCACTCAAGCGAGCTCGATCACTCCGACGGCACAATGGTTTGATGCCCGTCCTCGTGGAGGGAGATAAGCAGCGCAGCAATGAGCGATTAGGCCCCATTTTCTGCATGGGGTTAGAAATGGGATTGATAAATACTGGCGGTGAATGGAGGTTTAGAACTTCTGATCGACTTGAGGCAGTGGTTCCGCACCAGCATATCTACGACGCAAATCGACCGCTACGGTCCCCTGTAACGGAGTGCCTCCACCAGAAGGGAAAAGGCCGGTGTGTGTTGTCGCCTGCTTGGATAGTAGAGGTGATAGCCTGGGAATGGTGGGCACCAGTCTTCCAGAACTCGGATCAACCGTCCCTCGGCCACATGATGGGAAACCTGGCTTTCGAAGACATAAACCAGCCCGAATCCATCAAGGGCTGCGTTTTCCAGCATCTCGTTATCATTGAGGATGAGCGATCCGCTGACGCGCGCCTCCAGCTCAACGCCGTCACGTTCGAACTCCCAAGCATAGAGACCACCTCCCCTGCTCTGCCTATAGCTTACGCAAGCGTGGTTGTGCAGGTCACGTGGCGTTTCCGGGCGCTTACGGTTGGCAAAGTAAGCGGGCGACCCAACAACCGCCATTCGAACATCAGGGCTCACCCGCACTGCTACCATGTCCTTCTCGACCTGCTCGCCGAGGCGTATGCCAGCGTCAAATCGGCCGGCGACGATATCGGTAAGTCCTTCGTCGACATTGATCTCAACGACGATGTCCGGATACTCAGGCACGAGCTTCAGCAGTGCGGGCCAGAGCACCATTCGTGCGGCGTGCCGAAAGGTAGTGATACGAATCGTGCCTGCGGGCTTATCCCGAAGGGCAGTGAGCGCGGCGATTTCACTGTCGATATGATCAAATGCCGGACGCAGGCTGTGAAACAGCCGTTCTCCGGCCTCTGTCGTCGAAAGGCTGCGCGTCGTCCGTGAAATCAACCGCACATCCAGACGTCGCTCGAGCATTCGAACAGCATAGCTCAGTGCAGACTGAGAGAGGCCAAGCTTCGCGGCCGCGCGCGTGAAACTTCCCTCCTCCACAACCATAATAAATGCCGCCAGCTCGCTGAAATCACCTTTTCTCATTCATAAATCCCATTTCTAAGTTTATGCGGATTATAGCGTCTGATCAGCATGCCTGTCCTCCGTTATTTATTGCTCGACCTACACGCTGTTAGGGCGGCAAGAGGACAGCGAGATAATGAGCAAGACACAGCCGCAACTCTTCAAGAGTTCGCCTTCATCAAGGGATTACCGGACGCTCGCACCTGTTCAGCAGGTTAAGTTGGTTGCGGGCCTGGCGTGATCCGAACGACCCCACAACTTCCCACTTGTCGCGAATCGCAACGCCCGCTACCTCTTGGACAAGGCCCGACCCAGGCCTCCTCCCTCCAGCCGGGAAAGCATCGTCCATGCGGGGTTTATCCACCATCGAACCATCTGTTCGAGCACCGCATAAGGAGGGGTTGCGTTTCCGGCTCGCAATGGAGGTTTGAATGAAACTGTCTGCACCCATCTATCAGCTGAAGCGTCGTGCGAAATTGCTGGCGCGTACGGATACGATCCCGCTTCACCAGGCATTGGACCGTATCGCGCAGGAGGAAGGTTTTACGGCCTGGAGCCTGCTTGCTTCCCAGCATGAGACGCTGCTACCGGCCACACCCATGCTGTCGCAGCTTGCCGAAGGCGATCTGCTTTTGATCGCCGCCCGTCCGGGCCACGGCAAGACCCTGCTCGGCCTGCAGCTTCTGCTCGATGCCGTCAGGGAAAGCCGTAAGGCCACCTTCTTCACGCTCGAATATACCGAACAGCAGACCATGAAGCGTATTCATGCTCTGCCGGAAGGCGAAGCGCTTGGCGAGAAGATCGAGATCGTAACCTCGGACGAGATCAGCGCCGATTATGTCATGCGGCATCTCGCGGGTGCGCCGCGCGGAACGGTGGCTGTCATCGACTATCTGCAGATCCTCGATCAGCAGCGCAGCAAGCCCGGCCTTTCGGAACAAGTGTCTGCACTCCAGACCTTCGCTCACGAAACCGGTATCGTGCTGGCCTTCATCTCGCAGATCGACCGATCCTTCGAGGCTGACGGCAAGGGCTTGCCGGATCTGTCGGATGTGCGCCTGCCCAACCGGCTTGACCTCACGCTGTTCAGCAAAGCCTGCTTTCTCCACAATCGCGAAGTCCAGCTTCAGCACGTGGCTTAAATCGTAAAGCCAGGGCCGGTGTCGATTGGGCGCCGGCCCTCAGCTTTCTGGCGGCCGCTGCGGCTGCACCGAGAACGCGTCCGACGTCATTCCCTGCCGCATGCGCTTCGTCGCGAAATCGACGAAGGCCCTGAGCTTGGGCAGCGATTGGCTGCGGCTCGGGTAGTAGAGGCAGAGCCCCGGCACATCGCGGGCGTGATCCTCCAGCACCGGGATGAGACTTCCCTGCTCGATATAGTGCCTGACAACAGAGCCGACCGTGTAGAGGAAGCCGACGCCGCGAAGGGCAGCCCGGATCGAGGCCTCGTAATCGTTGAGAATGAGCGGACCATCGACAGCAACCTTCAGGCTTTCGCCGCCATCGACGAATTCCCAGGTCCGCGACACCTGCCCGCCTCTCCGGGTCAAGAGAGCGGGCAACCCCTGCAACTCTCGTGGATGGCCGGGCCGTGGATATTTCTTGAGCAGGCTCGGCGCGCCGACGACAACGAACTTGTCCGGCGGCGTCAGCCAGGTCGAGACCATGTCGAGCTCGATCGTATGCCCGAGCCGGATACCGGCATCGAACCCTTGCTCGACGATGTTGGTGAACTCGTCGTCGCCGACAAGCTCCAGGGTGATACCGGGATAGGCCTCGTGGAAGTCAGGCAGGAGGCTGTTGATCAGCAGTGAAACCGCCGGGCGCGGCGCATTGATGCGTAAATTGCCACTCGGCTGTTCGCCGAGATCGCGGGCGGCGTTCACGCCGGCCTGAAACATCGCCGCTGCCGGCTTGGCATGCGCAAGCAGCTTCTGGCCCGCTTCCGTCAGCCGCACGCTGCGGGTCGTTCGCGCAAACAGCGCAGCGCCCACCCGCCGTTCCAGCGTCTGGATGCCCTGGCTGATTGCCGATGGGGTCAGCCCCAGCTGGCGTGCCGCTGCGCGAAATCCGTTCTGCTCGGCCACCGCCAGAAATATCGCAAGGCCGTCCAGTTCCGCTCGATCCATTGTGTAGCCTTGCTTTACAGCGTGATCAGATAGGGGATTATTATCAAACAATAGGCCGCATGCCATATCTTGGCAAGAAGCGCGGCCAACAGCTCTCCGCCCTTCCAAACCTTGATCGGCAATCCCTCGGGCTCGGTGTCCTCTCGATCGAAGAGGCGCGCCTTCACGCCTGCCCAAACGAAAGAGAATTCCATGAAAATCTATGACAGACCGGGCTTTCCCAACCCCATGCGCATCCGCATCGTGCTGGCGCAAAAGGGCCTGGATTCCGAAATCGAATTCGTGCCGGTCGACCTGATCGCCGCCGAGCACAAGCAGCCCGCCTTCCTCGCGAAGAATCCGTCGGGCGTCCTGCCGGTGCTGGAGCTGGATGACGGCACGCTGATTTCCGAAAGCACGGCGATTACCGAATATCTCGACAATCTCGATGGCAAGCCGGAGCTTACCGGCCGCACCCCGCGGGAAAAGGCGCTCATCCACATGATGCAGCGCCGCGCCGAGGCCTATGTGCTCGATCCCGTCGGCATCTACTTCCATCACGCCACACCCGGCCTCGGCGCGGCATTGCAGGCCTTCAAGAGCCCGCATTGGCCGGGCCGCACCGAAATGGGCGAGCGCGAGGGCGAGAAGGCAAAGGAGGGTCTGCGCTATTTCAACGAGATCCTCACCAGGCAGCCCTTCCTGACAGGCGAGACCTATTCGATGGCCGACATCACGCTGCTCGCCGGCCTCGCCTTTGCCGAAGTTGCCGGCATCGTCCCGTCAGGCCTCGATGCGCTGGCGCAGTGGCAGGCACGCATGGCTGATCTGCCCGCCGTCAGGAACCGCAGCGGCCAGAATTTCCTGCCCGAAGATCTTAAGCGCTTGGGCTTCTGAGCACCGCGACTGTTCAGCCGCGATAGCGCAGCGCATCCACCACAACAGCGAAGGCCGGCGTCGGTTGGCGCCGGCTGGGATAATAGAGATGGAAACCTGAAAAAGGCGGGCACCAGTCCGAGAGCACGCGAGTCAGCCGGCCCGCCTCGAGATCGTCGCCAATGCGGTCTTCCAGCACGAAGGCAAGACCCGCGCCGGCAAGAGCCGCCTTGACGGCCAGCGCACCGGTATTGACCGCGAGCTGACCCTCCACCCGCACGCGCAGCTCTCGGCCACCCTGCTCGAATTCCCAAGCATAGAAACCGCCAGCCGTCGGCAGCCGCAGATTGATGCAATTATGCTCCGTCAGGTCATGCGGCGTGTGCGGGCGATCTCGCCCCGCGAAATAACCGGGGGAGCCGACGACAGCCATCCTGACATCCGGGCCGATGCGGACGGCCACCATGTCCTTCGCAACCTGTTCGCCGAGCCGCACGCCGGCATCGAGGCGTTCGGCGACGATATCGGTCAGGCCGTTATCGACGAGGATTTCGATGGCAATATCGGGATATTGCGACAGCAGCCTCTCCACGGCCGGCAGGAGGATCAGTTCTGCCGCCTGTTCGCCTGCCGAAATGCGCACTGTGCCCGAGGGCTTGTCGCGCAGCGCCGATAGTTGCGCGAGCTCCGCGTTGATCTCATCCAGCCGCGGCCCGACCGACTGGATCAGCCGCTCGCCGGCATCGGTCGGCGAAACCTTGCGTGTTGTGCGCGTGAGCAGACGCAGCCCCATCCGCTCCTCGAGGCCGCGCACCGTCTGGCTGAGCGCCGACTGGGACACACCGAGCATGGCGGCAGCCCGTGTAAAACTTCCCTCGCGCGCGACGGTCAGGAAGGCGGCAATATCGTCAAGGTTGGTCCGGCTCATTCATAAGTTGCCCTAATAGGTTCATGCCGGTTTTAGCGTCTAATCGCAGAACTGCGTAGCCGCTAAATGAAGATCGGCAGAAATTATCCGCAGGCAAGGACATCAGACATGCAGATCAAGCGAAGCGGCTTCGCACCCTCCGTTCCCGGTCCGGAAGCCTATTTCACCGGAACCGTGCGTCTCGACTCCCGTTTCGACAGCGATGATCCCGACCGCGTCGGCGGCGCCACGGTGACGTTCGAGCCGGGCTCACGCACCGCCTGGCACACCCATCCGCTCGGCCAGACGCTGATCGTCACCTCCGGCCTCGGCTGGGCGCAGCGCGAAGGCGGCCCGATCGAAGAAATCCGGCCGGGCGACATCGTCTGGTTCGCACCCGGCGAAAAACACTGGCACGGCGCCACGGCAAGCACGGCCATGAGCCATATCGCCATCGCTGAAAAGCTCAACGGCAGTCCGGTCGACTGGATGGAGAAGGTCACGGACGAACAATATCACCTGATGGAGACACGATAATGCAGAAGCGCAAACTCGGAACGCATGGCCCCGAAGTCTCGGCCCTCGGCCTCGGCTGCATGGGGCTGAGCTATGGCTACGGCCCGGCAACGGAAAAGCAGGCCGCCATCACCCTCATCCGCACCGCTTTCGACCGCGGTGTGACCTTCTTCGATACGGCGGAGGCCTATGCCCAGGGCGCCAACGAGGAACTGCTCGGCGAAGCCCTCGAACCCTTCCGCGATCAGGTGGTGATCGCCACCAAATTCGGCTTTCGCGACGGTGATGTCAGCAAGGGCCAGGACAGCCGCCCCGAGCGCATCCGTGAGGTCGCCGATGCTGCTCTGAAGCGGCTGCGCACGGATTGCATCGATCTCTTCTACCAGCATCGCGTCGATACCGAAGTACCGATGGAGGATGTCGCGGGTGCGGTGAAGGACCTGATCGCCGCAGGCAAGGTCAAGCATTTCGGCATGTCCGAGGCCGGCGCCGGCTCGATCCGCCGGGCGCATGCGGTGCAGCCCGTTGCCGCCCTGCAGAGCGAATATTCTCTCTGGTGGCGCGAGCCCGAGAAGGAAATCCTGCCGCTGCTCGAAGAACTCGGCATCGGCTTCGTGCCCTTCAGCCCACTCGGCAAGGGGTTCCTGACAGGCGCGATCACCGAGAGCACCAGTTTCGACAAGACGGATTTCCGTAGTGTCGTGCCGCGCTTTTCGGAAGAAAACCGCAAGGCCAATCAAGGCCTCGTCGCAGTGCTGAGCGGGATCGCTGCGAGCAAACAGGCCACCCCGGCGCAGATCGCCCTCGCTTGGCTGCTCGCCCAGAAACCGTGGATCGCCCCGATCCCCGGAACCACCAAGCTGCACCGGCTGGAGGAGAATATCGGGGGCTCGGCAATCGAACTCACCGCTGAGGACCTACAAGAGATCGAGGCCGCCCTAGCTGATGTCACCGTGCAGGGAGATCGCTATCCGGCGCACCTGCAGGCCCGCGTCGGCCGCTAAGTTGCCGGCCTTGAAAGGAGTTGTCATGACCGACAATATCAAGGGAAAGACGGTTGTCATCACAGGCGCAAGCAGCGGCCTCGGCGAAGCGACCGCCCGTCATCTTGCCAATGCCGGCGCCAAGGTCGTGCTTGGCGCCCGCCGGATCGACCGTCTCAAGACGCTGGCCTCCGAGCTTGGGCTGCCCGAAAGTTCCACCATCGAAACCGACGTGACGCAGGCCGATCAAGTCAAGCACCTCGTCGATCAGGCCGTCCGCCTGCATGGTCGCATCGACGTCATCGTCAACAATGCCGGCCTCATGCCGCACTCGCCCCTGGAGCGCGGCAAGATCGACGACTGGGACCGGATGATCGACGTGAACCTCAAAGGCGTGCTCTACGGCATTGCCGCCGCCCTTCCCCATATGAAGGAACAGAAGAGCGGCCATATCATCAACGTCTCCTCCGTCGCCGGCCACAAGGTCCGCCCCGGCAGTGCCGTTTACGCGGCGACCAAGACAGCCGTCCGCGTCATCTCGGAAGGCCTGCGCCAGGAGGTGAAGCCCTACAATATCCGCACGACGATCGTCTCGCCCGGCGCGGTGGAGTCCGAGCTGCCGCAGAGCATTACCGAGGCCGATGTCGCGGCCGGCATTGCCGATTTCTACGAACGCTACGCCATCCCGGCCGAGAGCTTCGCAAGGGTGGTCGCCTTCGCGATCGCCCAGCCTGACGATGTCGATATCAACGAGATCCTGTTCCGGCCGACGGCGCAGGAACTCTGACGGCAGACGAAGCAACCTTCAGCACAAAGTTGCATAAATGCCGCAATGCCGCAGCCGATATCATCGGGCTGCGGCGTCGCTCTCCCCTTTGCGCCGATCATTTGCTATCCGTATCCGCGAAGAGCGTAGGCGTATCGAGGTAGACTTTGCCTAAGTAAGTACCGGTCTCAATCCAGTTTCACCCCTATCGCCGGATAGCCGCGGGCTATCGGCGGTTGAACACGTTCATCGGGTGGCGGCAAGAGACCGGTTTGGCATTGTTCCGAACGCCAGTGCAGCTCCGCTGTCTCTGCTCTTCACCCACCCGAAAGCATCGCCACGCCGCGCCCTCATGGGTTTTCTCACGCGCCATCTTGGTGGACTTCCGAACGGAAGACCAAGATACTATGTGCTGTGCACTTCGGGTCCGATGGACCATTACCCCGAAAACCGCCCCCCAGCCCTGGATTGCCTGTGGCGGATGCGGCGGATTGAGAGCCTTTCAATCGAGCGGCAAGATCCGGCTGAACGCCAATGGCCGCAAGCTGGATGCCTGGCTGATCTATAAATGCCTGGCCTGCGACAAGACCTGGAACCGGCCGCTCTTCGAGCGCAAGAATGTCCGCGACATCGATCCAGCAACGCTCGACGCACTCCAGTCCAACGATGTCAAATGGATCCGCGCCGAAAGTTTCAACCTCGACGCATTGAAACGCAAGTCGCAGCGCGTCGACGAATTCCCTGAATTCGAGATCGGCAAGCAGGTGCTGCGCGAGGCCGCCGACTGGACGCGGCTGGAGATCGAACTGGCGGTGCCCTTGCCTGCGGGCATACGTCTCGACCGTCTGCTGGCATCCGAGCTCAAGCTTTCGCGCACGCGGCTCCAGACACTGCACGAGAAAGGTCTGCTCCGGACGAATTCCGATCGCGCCGACATCCTGCGGCGGCGTATCAGGACCGGCATCGAAGTGGTGATCGATCTTGCGACCATCGCGGATCGCGAGCTCTCCTGGGGACCCCTGGCGACCGGCAGTCCCCGATAGCCTGTAACGCGAAGGCCCGTATACCGGGCCTTCGTCATTTCAAAGTCCATTCCGCGCAACTGACGGACGTCAGTGCGATGCCGGCGACGTGGCGAGCGATACCGCCGCCTCATGCACCGGCCGCCGCCCGGCAATCCGGCGCGGCTTCAGCCGGTCCTGCGATGTCAGGGGATTATCCGCATCGATGGACCGGAAGAGCGCCTGCAGCTCCGGCTCCTCGACAAGTAACGCTGCTTCCGCCGGAGAAATCCAGATCTTCTGCCTCTCGGCATATTCGCGAAAATGCGCGGCCTCGCTCTCCAGCCGCAGCAGATGAACAGAAACCGTCAGCGGCGTCTCGTGATCCTTCAGATAGGTGTAAAAGCCGAGCGGCTTCTTCCTGACCCTGCCGATGATGCCAGCCTCTTCGAAAGCCTCGCGCTGGGCGCAGCGATAGGGCCTTTCCTTTCTTCCGAGAGTGCCCTTCGGGATCACCCATCGTCCGGTATCGCGGCTGGTGACGAGCAATACGCTCAGCCTTCCGCCTCTCTCGACGCGGCAACAAATGGCGCGGCACTGGTCGATCTCGCGGCGGCCTGTCTTTGCCGGGGTTTCCTCATTCAATTCAGATAAATGCCTGGATAAATGCATGGTCCGCTCGTTGTCTCCTTCTCCTTGCATGGAGAATAGAGCRCAACATCCGATCGAAAATGGCGACCCCTAAAATTAGGGTATCCGATACATCGAGCGGACCCCTGCCCTTAGGCAAACAGGCTTGCAATCCCATAGCAGGCGGCCGCGATGGCAGCGGCAGCCGGCATGGTGATCACCCAGGCGATGACGATGTTGCCCGCAACACCCCAGCGCACGGCCGACAAGCGTCGCGCGGCGCCGACACCGATGATCGCTCCGGTGATCGTATGCGTCGTCGACACGGGAATGCCGAGCCAGGTCGCGGCAAACAGCGTCAGCGCCCCGCCGGTCTCGGCGCAGAACCCCTGCATCGGGTTGAGCCTGGTGATTTTCGAGCCCATCGTATGCACGATCCGCCAGCCGCCGAAGAGCGTGCCGAGCGCCATGGCCGACTGGCAGGAGATGACCACCCAGAGCGGCACATGGAAACTCGGGCCGAGCTGCCCCTGGCTGAAGAGAAGAACGGCGATGATGCCCATGGTCTTCTGCGCATCGTTGCCGCCATGTCCGAGCGAATAGAGCGAGGCCGACACGAACTGCATGAAGCGGAAGGTGCGGTCGACAGCAAAGGGCGTCTGGCGCACGAAGAGCCAGGAGACGACGAGGACGAAGAACAGCGCAAGCAGGAAGCCGATCGCCGGCGACATGAAGATCGCGCCAACCGTCTTCAACAAGCCGCCCCAGACGATGGAGCTGAAACCGACCTTCGCCCATCCTGCCCCGACAAGCCCGCCGACCAGCGCATGCGAAGACGAAGAGGGAATGCCAAACAGCCAGGTGACGATGTTCCAGACGATCGCCCCCATCAGTGCAGCAAAGATCACCTGCGGCGAGACGATGGCCGGATCGATAATGCCGGTGCCGAGCGTTTCGGCAACATGCAGGCCGAAAAACAGGAAGGCGATAAAATTGAAGAAGGCCGCCCAGCCGACGGCATATTGCGGCCTGAGAACCCGGGTGGAAACGATGGTCGCAATCGAGTTTGCCGCATCATGCAGCCCGTTCAGGAAATCGAAGAATAGCGCCACACCGATCAACCCGATCAGCAGCGGAAGGGAAAGAGAGGCTTCCATCAGACGTTCTCGATGACGACGCCGCTGATTTCATTGGCCACGTCCTCGAACCGGTCGACGATCTTTTCCAGATTGGAGTAGATCTCGCTGCCGATCATGTAGGCCATGGCATTGCCGCTGGCGCCATGCCGGCGATAGAGGTCCTTGAGCCCCTCGTCATGCAGTTCGTCGGAGCGGCCTTCGACCCGGGTGATCTCTTCGGCGATGACAGCCAGCCGCTGCGCATTCGCACCCATCTTGTTAAGAAGCGGGATTGCTTCCTCCATCAGGGCCGCCGCCTTGACGATCTCCCCGCCCATCTCCTGCATCAGCGGGTCGAAACTCGTCTGCTCGAACAGGCGGATGATCTTCACCGTCTTGTGCATCATGTCGATCGCATCATCCATGGACTGGATCAGATCCTTGATGTCGCCGCGGTCAAAGGGCGTGATGAAGCTGCGCCGGACAGCAACCAGCACTTCGCGGGTGATGTCGTCAGCCTGGTCTTCCAGTGCGATGATCTTGTCGCAATTCTCCTGAACCGCCTCGCCCTTCAACAGCTTTTCCATAGCATGGGCGGCTGCGACGACCGTTTCCGAATGCCTGCAGAACATATCGAAGAAGCGGTCCTCCCGCGGCATCATCTTGCGAAACACGCTCATCATCTCGGGCGATCCTTCCTGAACCGGGGACTGTCGTAGAAGACTGTCATAAATCTGTCATAAAGCGTCGCAGGCAATTGATCGAAAAAGTAAAATCTGACAATGCTAGATGTCATGAAATCCCGCAAAAAAGGCGCAAAATCCTACGCCGGACCCTCAAAGCCCCTGCTGAAGCAGCTTGCAGAAAGACCCGAGAAGCTTTTCTCAGGCGCCTTTCGCCAGCAATATGGCGCGCTCTGCTTCCGTTACCGAAACGGCGGTCCCGAGACTGATCACCCCGAAATCGAAGTCCTCGTCGTCACCACGCGCGACAGCGGCCGCTGGATCATTCCCAAGGGCTGGCCGATGAAAAAGAAGAAGCCGCATGAGGCAGCCGCCATCGAGGCCTGGGAGGAAGCCGGCGTGCGCGGAACGGTGAGCAAGCAGCCGGTCGGCCGCTACACCTATCTGAAGGAGCTGGATGACGGCGACGTCGCGCCCTGCATCGTCGATATCTTCCAGATCGAAGTCGAGCATACACACGGGCAGTTTCGCGAAACCGGCCAGCGCATGCTGGATTGGGTGAGCCCTGACGAAGCGGCACGGCGCGTGCGCGAACTCGAATTGAAATCCCTGCTCGTCGATTTTCACCCGCGGCACGGCAAGCGGCAGCGCAGGAAAAAGGCCTGAGCCGCAGGTGTTGCTGCCCGCCATTTACGGCGTGGTTTACGGTAACGTACTTCTCCCGAAATCGGGCCTGTGAAAGGCTTTTCCTCGGAAAATTGACCGAAACGGGAGAGAGCCATGAGGTGGTCAAAGCCTGCACCTGCATTAGTGCCTGTCCGCATTGCCTGCCGTGCCGCCATCGCCACGCTGGCACTTGCGCTCGCCTCACAGGCCGGGGCGCAGACGGCCAAGCCGGTCACCGTCGACAATTTCGCCCGCGCCGAATCCGATCTCTATTTCAGCAATGCCGTGAAGGACGGCGGCGGCAAGACCGGTATCTTCAACCATCATCGCGAACCGATGGACATCGATCATCAGTCCGTGATCCGGGCCAACCGCGATACGCTCTATTCATCCGCTGTCATCGATCTCGATGCCGGGCCGGTCACCATCACGCTTCCGGACGCCGGCAAACGCTTCCGCTCGATGCAGATCATCAACGAAGACCATTACGTAGTCGGCGATGTGAAATATGACGCCGGCAGTTACACCTATGATCGGGCAGCGGCCGGCACGCGCTACATCCTCGTCGGCATCAGGACCCTCGTCGATCCCAACGACCCCGATGATGTCAAGCAGGTCCATAATCTCCAGAACGCTCTCACCATCAGCCAGGCAAATGCGGGAACGTTCGAGATCCCGGACTGGGACAAGGCGAGCCAGAAGAAGGTCCGTGACGCGCTGATCGTGCTGGGCACGACCATTCCGGATTTCAAGGGCGCCTTCGGGGCGAAAGATCAGGTCGACCCGATCCGCCATCTCATCGGCAGCGCCGTCGGCTGGGGCGGAAATCCCGAGAAGGACGCGATCTACCTGAACGAGACACCACCGAAGAACGACGGCAAGATGGTCTACCGGCTCTCCGTCATGGATGTTCCCGTCGACGGCTTCTGGTCGGTCAGCGTCTACAATGGCAAAGGCTACTACGAGAAGAACAAGCTCAATGCCTATACGCTAAACAATATCACCGCTGACAAGGAAGCAGACGGCGCGGTCAAGGTGCAATTCGGCGGCTGCGACGGCAAGATCGCCAATTGCTTGCCCGTAATGAAGGGCTGGAATTACACCGTCCGCCTCTACCGCCCACGCCAGCCGATCCTCGATGGAAGCTGGACATTTCCGGAACCGCAGCCGGCGGGGAAGTGAGGAGCACAGACCGCAGGCTATATCGAACCCGCCCCCCACCGGCTTCCTGCCTTACTGCCGGTCGCCCCGTTTCTCCTGCGACATGAGCTGGCTGAGCGTGGCTGCCGGCATTGCATCGGCGGCGTAGGTGAAGGTCCCCGATGATTTTACCTCCTCGGCCGCCCGCAGCAGTGCGCCAAGTGCAGCGCGCGCAAAGGACCCGCCCACACTCACCCGGCGCACGCCTGCCGCCGAGAGTTCGGCAACGCTATAGCGCGGCCCCTTCAGGCCCATCACCACATTGACGGGCTTGTCGACGGCGGTGCAGACGGTTCGGATGGCGTCGATATCAGGCAGACCGGGCGCATAGAGCACATCGGCACCGGCTGCCGAGAAAGCCTGCAGCCGCTTGATCGTGTCATCGAGATCGGGCCGCTCCCAGAGAAAATTCTCCGCCCTCGCCGTCAGCAGGAAAGGCAGCTTCCGCGCCGCCTCCGCCGCGGCCTGTACGCGCTCGACGGCCTGCGAGAGATCATAGATCGGCCTTGCCGGATTGCCGGTGGCATCTTCGATCGATCCGCCGACCAGCCCAATCGCAGAGGCCAGCCGGATCGTTTCGGCGCAGATCTCGGGCGCCGCACCAAACCCGTCCTCGAGATCGGCCGATACGGGAAGATCGGTCGCTCCGACGATCTCGGCGGCATTGTCGAGGATCTCGCCGCGCTTCAGGCTCGCAAAGGAATCCCGCTTGCCCTTGGAAAAGGCATAGCCGGCGCTAGTGGTCGCCAAGGCCTCGAAACCGAGGCTCGTCAAAATCCGGGCCGAGCCGGCATCCCACGGGTTCGGTATAACGAATGCCGCATCCCGCTGATGCAATGCCTTAAACCGCTCGAACTTCGCCTGTTGCTCCGCCACGACTCTCCTCCTCCGCAAATGACAGCGAGGCCAGACTAGCAATTGCGAACAAAATGTGAACGATTTTTGTGGCCGCCTACTCGGATTTTGCCGGTGGCGGCGGCCACTCATCAGTTGCGCAGCCGATACCCCGTCTTGAAGATCCAGCCGAGCGTGCTGAGGCAAATCACCAGAAACAGCGAGATCATCCCGAGGCTGACCAGCGGGTTGACGTCGGCAATCCCGTAGAAGCTCCAGCGGAAGCCGCTGACCAGATAGAGCACCGGGTTGAAATGGCTGACCGCCTGCCAGAAGGGCGGCAGCATGTTGATCGAGTAGAAGCTGCCGCCGAGGAAGGTCAGCGGCGGCACGACCAGCATGGGGATGAGATTCAGTTGCTCGAAATTCGTCGCCCAGATGCCGATCATGAAGCCGAACAGGCTGAAGCTGATCGCCGTCAGCAGGAAGAACAGCACCATCATGAACGGATGCTCGATCCGAACATCGACGAAGATATTGGCCGTTACCAGGATGATGACGCCGATGAGCAGCCCCTTGGTTGCGGCCGCCCCCACATAGCCGATCAGGATTTCCGTCATGGCGACGGGGGCCGACAGGATCTCGTAGATCGTGCCGGTGAATTTCGGAAAATAGATGCCGAAGGAGCCGTTGCCGATGCACTGGCCGAGCAGCGTCAGCATGATGAGGCCGGGCGTGATGAAGGCGCCGTAGGAAACGCCCTCCACCTGCTGGATGCGCGAGCCGACGGCCGCCCCGAAGACGATGAAATAGAGCGAGGTGGAAATGACGGGCGAAATTACGCTCTGAAGCAGCGTGCGCCGGGTGCGCGCCATCTCGAAGTAATAGATCGACTTGATCGCTTCGAAGTTCATCTTGCGCCTCCTACCAGCGATACGAAGATATCTTCGAGCGAGCTCTGGCGCGTCGAGAGATCCCGGAAATGGATATTGTTTTCGCCAAGCCGCGTCAGAAGCGATGCCACGCTCTCGTGCTCGTTGTGCGTATCGAATTCATAGACGAGGCGGTTGCCCTCGGCCTCGACCGACAGGCCGTTGCCGGCAAAGCAGTCCGGAAGCTTCTCCAGCGGTTCGTTGAGTTCGAGGATGAGCTGCTTGCGGCCGAGCTTGGCCATCAGCGCCTGCTTGTCTTCGACGAGCAGCAGTTCGCCGCCATTGATGACGCCGACGCGGTCGGCGATCTCTTCGGCCTCTTCGATATAGTGCGTCGTCAGGATGATGGTCACACCGGAGGCCCGCAGCCGCTCGACGACATGCCACATGTCCTTGCGCAGCGTCACGTCCACGCCCGCCGTTGGCTCGTCCAGGAAGAGGATCGAGGGTTCGTGCGACAGCGCCTTGGCGATCAGTACGCGCCGCTTCATGCCACCAGAGAGCTGGCGCAGCGTGTTGTCCTTCTTGTCCCAGAGCGACAGGTCGCGCAGCACCTTTTCGATATGGGCGGGGTTGGCCTTCTTGCCGTGCAGCCCGCGCGAAAAGCTCACCGTATTCCACACCGTCTCGAACTGGTCGGTCGTGAGCTCCTGCGGCACGAGCCCGATCAGCGTGCGTGTGGCGCGGAAATCCTTCACCACATCATGCCCGTCGACGATGACCGCGCCGCCGCTTGGATTGGCGATGCCGCAGATGATCGAGATCAGCGTCGTCTTGCCCGCCCCATTCGGCCCAAGCAGCGCCAGGATTTCGCCGCGTTCGATTTCGAGGTTGATGCCCTTCAGCGCCTGGAAGCCATTTGCATAGGTCTTGGTGAGATTTTGGATGGAAATGATCGGTGCCATGGGGCTCTTTGCGGATATCAGATCGAATTCGCCCGCTATATAGCCCCTTTGTGAAGCTTTGACATCCGCAAGGGCCTGAACACAGCATTCACACGATCCGGGTATCCGCCTAAAATGTCAGGCTCGGACGTCCATCCACAGGACAGATCGGGCCTATGAAAAGAAAATCACCGCCCGGTTTGCGATGTCATCAATCGGTGATGTTCCTCCCTCATAAACACACCTGAGGACAGCACCGGTCTCCGCCCGCCGCCCACCCCTTTGCGGAGCCGCCCTTATGGCGATCTCGTTACGCCTTCTCTGCTGACCTCGGCATTGTAGTGAAATTTATTGTCAGTCACGAAATGCAAGGAACCGGCTCAGTATCCCCTGTTCAGCCGCGTTCGTCTAAGCCGGCCCTGTGCCGGCTTTCTTTTTGCCCTGCAGACGAGAACCGATAGAACGAAACAAGGTCTCCAGCGTGCAGCATTCTGCCTGCAGCAGCCTCATTTCAACCACCGGAACACTTCAACCCGCCGCCAAAAACCTCTACCCTGATATCAGCACAACCTGGATTGGCCGAACTGTCATGAACGAGTTGCACTCCATTTCGCCGTCAGGACAAAAGCTCGTCTCCATCGAAGAGATCGTCGACATCAAGCCGCGACGGCCGATGGCGACGACGCGGGATCGGGGATGGAGCGGAGTGACTGTCGATCTTTATCGGCCGCGGCTCGATTGTTCGCAGACCTATCCGGCCCTCGATCACCACCTGATTTCTTATTGCCCCTCCGGCCGCGCCCGGCTGATCCAGCGGCGCGACGGGGTCGTCCACGAGGGCACGATTTCGGCCGGCATGTCGCTTCTGATGCCGGCGGGCTGCGTATCGACGTGGGAGGGCCGCACGCCAACATCGGCGCGGCTGCGTGTTCCGGCCCGGCTGGTGGCAGCCGCGGGCGAAGAGCTTGGGTCGCGCGCGGCAAGCATCGAAATCAGGAATATATTCGAAACCCGCGACAGGCTGATCGAAAATATGGCGCTCGTGCTGCTCGCTGAACTGGAGCAGCAGGCCCATCCCGCCCAGGCGCTGATCGTCGACCAGGTCTCTGCCGCCCTCGCCGCGCATCTCCTGAGGGCCTATAACGCCTTCGGCATTGCGGAGCGCCGCACGCTGCCCGGCCTCGGCAAGGCCGAAATCAAGCGCATCACCGACTATATCGAGGACAATCTCGACCGGATGATCGGGCTTGCGGAACTGGCGGCCCTCGTCGATGTCAGCCGCTTTCATTTCGCCCGGCTTTTCAAGCAGAGCACCGGCGTAAGCCCGATCAATTTCGTCGAACAGCGCCGGATCGAGCGCGCCCGGGTGTTGATTGCCGAAACCGATACGTCGCTGGCGGAAGTGGCCCTTGCGACCGGCTATTCGGACCAGAGCCATTTCACCCGGCGTTTCCACCGCCTGACGGGTGGCACGCCCGCCGCTTTTGCACGCGAGCACGGACGTCGGCTGCGGCGGCGCCCGCCGAATTAGGGCCAGGTTTTGCGCGAAGCAAGCGGCCGCCTGCACGGAGCGATCAGCTGTTTCGCTCCGGTACGCAAAAGGTTACTTTAAGGCGAAAAAATAAACGGCTCGCCTGCCTGCCGCCACCGCCCTATTTTGTTCCTCTCGGCCCTGTTTTTGAGCCCTATCTGATGGGATGAGCGATGCCCGATATAACCAACCGCGTCATGGCCGTGCGCCAGCATGTCGACGAAACCGTTGCCAGCGCGATGGCGCATCTAATCGAAGACGCGCCGGATTTTCGCCTGAACCGCGTCAATCCGCTGGCCTTTGCGCGGGCGAACGGGCTCGGCGAACAGGAGAGTATCGCAGCCTTCCTGCATGCCACCCAGTTCGGCCTTTTCGAACTCTCCTGGAACGTCGTCTGTCAAAGCTGCGGCGGTGTGCTCTATCAGGCGGAATCGCTGCAGGGCATCGACCAGCATCACTATAATTGTTCCTTCTGTTCGCTCGATTGCGAACCGACGCTCGACGAAACCGTAGAGATCACCTTCACCGTCGACCCGCGCATCCGCCACATCGCCGCCCACGATCCCGACAGCCTGCCGCTCTGGGATTATACGCGCCAGATTTTCTGGAGTTCCGGCAGCGATCTGCCCGAACATCTTGCCCCCATCGTCGGCGAAGTCGTTCTCGACGCGTTTGAGATTGCGCCGGGTGCGCGCATGGGCCGCCAGGTTGAGATGAGTGAGGGTGTGGCCATCCTCTTCGATCCCGTGACGCACAGCTCGCGTTTCCTGGAGGTGACCGGCGAACCAACCGACGGCCAGCGCCTGTCGATCGAGATCGATGACGCGCACCAGGCCGGCGAAACGTTGCAGGTGGCGCCCGGCCTTCTGACGCTCGATCTGGAAAATCGGACGAACCGCAGGATAATACCGATCCTCTGGATCGCCGGCGAGGCGCTGGAGGCGATCCTTACGCGGCGCGTGCCTGTCCTGACCGCCAAGCGGCTGCTCACCCACCAGACCTTCCGGGATATCTACCGCACCAATGTTCTCGATATCAATCAGCGCTTCAGGATCACCAGCCTGACCTTCCTGTTCACGGACCTGAAGGGATCGACCGAACTCTACGAGCGGATCGGCGACCTTGCGGCCTTCGATCTGGTGCGCTCGCATTTCCAGCTCATGCATCAGGTCGTTTCCGCCCATGGCGGCGCAGTGGTCAAGACGATCGGCGATGCGATCATGGCAACCTTTCCGAGCCCGGCGCAGGGCGTGGCCGCCGCGCTCGACATTCGCAAGGTGATCGATGAACTCAACCGGCGCGACAGCCGCGACGACCTGTTCCTGAAGGTCGGCCTGCATAGCGGCCCCTGCCTTGCTGTGCTGATGAACGAGCGGCAGGATTATTTCGGCCAGACGGTCAATGTCGCCTCGCGCTTGCAGACGATCGCCACCCCGGACATGATCTTTGCAACGACACCAGTGGTCGAGGACGAGGACGCGCGTGCGCTGCTTGCCGCGCGCGGCCGCAGCCTGCACGGCACCACGGCCTTCCTGCGGGGGCTCAGCGGCGAAATACCGGTTTACGGGATTCCCGCCTGAGCTGAACGTCGGGCGGTAGCAAGGCGGTACCAAGAGCCGCAACACCCTTCAATACTGGCCCGGATTTTTCACCCTTAATGGCTCGGACAGACCATTGAGGGCAATTTATGATGAACGAACTTGTCGCCGTCATTCCGTTCCGCGCCAGGACCGGAAACGGAGAGGATGTCGCGCGCCTGATTGCAGGCGCGCTGCCGCACGTCGAAAGCGAGGCCGGCACGACGACCTGGCTCGTGCTGCGCTCTGAAGCCGATCCCGACCTGATCTTCCTCATCGATCTCTTCACCGATCACGAAAGCCGCAATGCGCATATGAGCGGCGAAGCGGCAAAGCTGATCTTTGGGAGTGTTCCGCCGCTGCTCGCCGAGCCGCCCTCCATCCATCCCGCAACGATCGTTACGCGCAAACCCGCGCCCGGCAAAGGCAGGATGTGAGCGTCTTGCGCAGAACAAAAGAGGCAGCAGGAGCAGGTAACCTTTCGACCGCTGCAGCGAACTTCAAGACAGGCGGATCGCACCGCCCCAGGCGACTGAACAGTCTTCTGGCCATCATCGAAAACCGGAGAATAACAATGTCCAATCGCATCTTGTCCACGCTTGTCGTCGGAGCCTTCGCCAGCGCCATCGGTGCCCTCACGGCCCTGCCGGCCGGTGCGGAAGAATTCACCGACGCGCAGAAGAAGATCCAGGCGGAACATACGGCCCTGGTGAAATCCGGCAAGGTCGAGCCCTGCTTCGGCACGGCGCTGAAGGGCCAGAACGATTGCTATGCCGGCGCCGGCACGACCTGCGCAGGCACGAGCACCGTCGATTACCAGGGCAATGCCTTCAAGCTCGTTCCGACGGGCACCTGCACCACCATGTCCACGCCAAAGGGCACCGGCAGCCTCACTCCCAAGGCCTGATCCGACGCCGATTCGGGAGGCTTGCTCCGGGCAGAACCGGATGACCGCCCGCCGGAAGACTGCCCCGAGGACCGACATCCTCCGAAGACTTGCCTCCCGAAAAGACCGGCCCGCTCCTGCGCGGGCCGGTCCCACCCGACCGATGCCAGGTGCCCCATGCAAAATCCAGACATTGCCTTCACTGATCAAGACATGCCGGCCCGCGCCGGTGTCGGCCTCAAGGCGGAGCATTACAGCCACATCATCGAGACCCTGCCGGATATCGGTTTCTTCGAGGTGCATGCGGAAAATTACATGGGCGAAGGCGGCCCGCCGCATCGTTATCTCGCCGCCGTGCGCGAACATTATCCGCTGTCGCTGCATGGCGTCGGCCTGTCGATCGGCGCCGACCGGCCGCTCGACAGGCAGCATCTTTCCCGGCTGAAGGCGCTGAACGAGCGCTACCGGCCCGCACTCTTTTCCGAACATCTCGCCTGGTCGTCGCATGATGCCGGTTTCTTCAACGATCTCCTGCCGCTGCCATACACAGACGAGACGCTGTCTCGCGTCGCCGATCACGTAGACGAGGTGCAGCAGGCGCTCTGCCGGCAGATGCTGCTCGAAAACCCCTCGACCTATCTGGCCTTCTCCGAAAGCACCTGGTCTGAGATCGACTTCATCGCCGAGATCGTGCAGCGCACCGACTGCGGCCTGCTGCTCGATGTCAACAATGTCTACGTCGCCTCCACCAACCAGCGCTGGGACGCCGTCGCCTATATCGACGCCTATCCGCTGGAGTATGTCCGCGAAATCCATCTGGCCGGCCACGCGGGCGAAGCTGACGAGGGAGACCGGCCGCTGCTCATCGACACGCATGATCGCCCGGTCGATGCCATCGTCTGGGATCTCTACGCCCATGCGCTCTCCCGTGCCGGACCGGTGGCGACGCTGATCGAATGGGATGCCGATCTTCCGGAATGGCCTGTTCTGGCCGAGGAAGCGGCGCGCGCCGAAAGGCTGATGCGCGAGGCGGCCTTGCACCATCCACGCGCGGCCGCCGAATGAGGAGCCCCAGATGACCGGCCACAGAGTTGCCATCTACTATGCCTGGGATCGATCGCGGGAAATTGCCGCCCCGATGGGCAGCGTTGCCACACTCTGGAGTTCGACCGCCGGCGGTCTCGATAGTCTGCGCCGGTTCTGGCGCAATGTCGTCACACGGGGGATCGGCTGATGCCGACGGCACCTTCGACCGCCAAACGCCAGCATGATTTCGCCAAAGCCCTTCTGGACCCCGCGCAACCCTTGCCCGAAGGTCTGGTCGGGCCGGATGGCCGGCCCAGCCTGAGGCGCTTCAACGTTTACCGCAACAACGTCATCGCCGGACTGACGGCGACGTTGAAGGATGCGTTTCCGGCCGTGGCGCGCATCGTTGGCGACGAGTTCTTCCTTGCCATGGGGCGGATCTATGTCGCGCTCGATCCGCCCACCTCCCCGATCATGCTCGATTATGGCCGGGGCTTTGCCGATTTCATCGAGACTTTCGAACCCGCGGCAAGCCTTCCCTATCTCGCCGACGTGGCGCGCATCGAACGGGCCTGGGTGGAGGCTTACCATGCCGCCGAGGCAGAGCCGATCGCGTCCGGGGCCTTTGCCGCAATCAAGGCCGATGACCTGCCGCATCTCAGCGTCGTGCTGCATCCCTCGCTGCGCATCGTGCGCTCGCCCTTCCCGGCGCTGACAATCTGGCGGATGAACCTTGCGGACGGGCAGCCGGCCGAAGTGGATATATCCGCCGGCGGCGAAGACATATTGCTGCTGCGCCCCGGCGCAGATGTCGAAGCGCGCGCGCTGCCGCCGGGTGCGGCCGCCTTCATCATCGCACTCGGCAAGGGGCGGACGATGATCGACGCGATGAAACAGGCGCTGGAGGACAGTCCCCGTTTCGACCTGCCTGCCTGCCTCTCTGGCTTGATGACGGCACGCGCTTTCACCGCATTCGGGAGCGGCAGCAAATGACGGACACCCGCTTTACGCCTGCCGCACTTTATCTGCGGCTTCTCGACATCGTCAGCCTGATCGGCCTCGCCGTCGCCCCGCCGGTCGTGCGCATTGCGCTTGCGCTGCCCTTCCTGCGCTCGGGGCTGACCCGCTGGGACGGCTTCCTGCAGCTCTCGGTCGGCACGCAATTCCTGTTCGAAGACCAGTTCAAGCTGCATATATTCGGCAATCTCTACGGTTTCCCCGCCCCCGATACGGTCGCCCTTCTCGTCGGCTGTGCGGAGATCGCGCTGCCGGTCCTGCTGCTGGCAGGCTTTGCCACGCGCCTTGTCGGCCTTGCTCTGCTGATCATGAGCGGCATCATCCAGCTGGTCTTTCCAGACGGCTGGGTGAATTTTCACCTCTACTGGGCTGCCCTTGCGCTCGCCGTCATGGCGCTCGGCCCCGGCCCGCTGTCGCTCGACTATCTCATGTCACGCCTGTTTGCCCGCCCGCGGAAAAGGAGCGCGCCCGCATGAGCGAGGAGCGCGGCGACCGACTGAAACTCGTCTCCTCCCGGCCGGCGGGCTCTGACATCAGGCGCGCACGCCATCGCGAGCTCGACTGGACGATCCTGATGGCCCGCGCCCAGGATGGCGATGCTGCCGCGTATCTTCGCCTGCTGCAGGAGATCACGCCCTATTTGCGCTCGCTGGCGGTGCGCTATCACCGCGACCCGAGAGACGTGGAGGACACGGTTCAGGATATCCTGCTGACCATTCATTCGATCCGCGAAACCTACGACCCGACCCGGCCCTTCGGCCCCTGGCTCGTCGGCATTGCAAACCGGCGCGCCTTCGACCGGCTGCGCCGGCAGGGACGCCAGCGCGCCCATGAATTTCCGCTGTCGAGCGAACATGACGCGGTTGCAACCAGTAACGATATCGAGGAAGCTGCCAACCGGGTTCATCTCGAAGGCGCAATCAGCGACCTGCCGCCGGCGCAACAGCAGGCGATCAACATGCTGAAACTGAAGGAAATGTCGCTGAAGGAGGCTGCCAGAGAGAGCGGGATGTCCGTCACGTCGCTGAAGGTAGCCACTCATAGGGCGCTGAAAAGCCTTCGCAAGATCCTTCTCGATCATGGTGAGCCGTGATGGAGACCTCCGATCTCATCCGGTCTCTCGCGGACAATGTCACACCCGTCAGGCGGCTGCGGCCGCCGCTGCTGCGCGCCGCCCTCTGGCTGGCGCTCGCCTTCGCGCTGATGGGCATCCTGACGATGATCCATGGCCTGCGCCCGCAATTTGCCGAACGCATGGCCGATCCCGTCTTCCTGACGGGCATGCTGTCCTCGCTCGCGACCGGCATTCTCGCGGCAATCGCCACATTCATGATGAGCCTGCCCGACAAATCCCGTCTGTGGATGCTGCTTCCGCTTCCCACGCTCGTCATCTGGATGGCCAATATCGGCTATCAGTGCTTTGCCGGTTGGGTGGCGCTACCGCCGGCCGCCGTCACCGTCGAGGCCGCCACGAGCTGCCTGCTGACGCTCATCGTCACCAGCATTCCACTCTCTCTGCTGATGCTGATCATGCTGCGCTACGTCGCCTTCCTGCGGCCGGTCTCCGTCGCACTCATCGGCAGCCTCGCCGTCTCGGGCATCACCTCCTCGGCACTCTCGATGTTTCATCCGCTGGACGCGACCGTGATGGTGCTCGGCTGGAACCTCGGCACGGCAGTGCTCTTCGTGGTGATCGCCGCGATCATTGGGCGCAATGCGTCGCAACGCGGCGGACAGACGCTTCCATGATCGATATCGTCGCTGTAACAAAGGGCTCCCGCCCTCAGAGATCCCTGTACATGACAAGCGCATCGACAAACCCAAGTGTGGGATGGCGAAACGCACCCGGAAGCCGGCCGACCACCTGAAAATCGAGCGACTGCCACAGCCGCACTGCCCGCTCGTTCGAACTGACGACGAAATTGAATTGCATGGCCCGGAAGCCGCGCTGGCGCGCATGGGCAAGCGAGTGCTGATGCATGATGCGCGCCACACCCTGGCCCGCCGCTTCGGGCGCGGTCATATAGCCGCAATTGCAGACGTGATTGCCGCCGCCTGCCTGATTGGCCTTGATATAATAGGTGCCGATGATGCTGCCGCCGTCATCGGCGACGAAGGTTTCCTTGTCGGAACCGAGCCAGTAGCCGAGCGCATCGGCCTCGCTCATGTCGCGGTCGAGCGTATAGGTTTCACCCGCCCGGATGACAGGCTCCAGGATAATCCAGATGGCGCTGCGGTCTTCCGCTCTGGCAGGTCGGATCAGCATGATCGAATGTTGGCATGAGGAGATGGCGCTCTGCAACTGCGGCATGGTGCCTGGAAGGGTGCGGCGGAACAAGATGACGTGAAGGCAGCCGGTTCAGTCGTTGACGCTTTCGAGGATATCGTCGAGAAGCCGCTCGGCATAGCGCATCGTCTCGAACTGTTCTTCCGGCGACAGCTTGTGCGCAACGCATTCCGCCCGGATGGCGGTTCTCAGCTTCGCCAGCAGGGCAGCCTGTTCATAGGGCGTGAAGGCGCTGTCGCGAACGGTGATCTTCGCGATCGTCTCCAGAATGGCGATCCTTCCCTCCACCTGCCTTGCCGAGCCGACATAGGATGGCCGCTGCGGTCGGAGGTTGCGGCGCGGGAATGTTACGACATTGCTCATGGGCCCCTCACAGGGCCGGTGTCTTGAAATCGGAGCCTGACAGCATGGTGTGCAGCTTGTATTCGCTGTCAGCACCCTGCCGGTAAAGGTCGATTGTTATACGAGCGAGTTCGCGCGCCTCTGCGCAGTCGCGTGACCAGCCGCGCTCCGCGCAAAGCTTGTCGAAAGCCTTCTGCACGATCGCAAGCTCCACAGCACCAATCCAGCGGTCCGCAGGCGCATCCGCCCCGATCTTCGGTTGCATGATCTCCTCCTGATCGCTCCATAAAGATGCTGCCAAACGCGCAGAGAGGCAGAGAGTTCCACACAAAATACAGGACGCAAAAATTTTCCTGGGAGCCTGTCATTATGCCCCGTTTCAGGGCCTGCAAGCGACCCTGCAGTCGCCTTTAAGGGAAAACAAATGCATTTCACTATTGCTGTCAGGACAGCAGTTCGGACCCGCGTGTTCTACGGCCCGGCGCCAAAAAAGGCGAGCCGGGTGAAGATCGTATAGTCCGCTTCCGATACCATGAGCGCCACGAAAACCAGCACCAGCAGCGGCGGCAGCAGGATGGCGTAAACGAGCGCCAGCCGCTCCCAGGCCATGTGCATGAAGACGGCGACGATCAGGCCGGCCTTCAGCATCATGAACAGCAGGATCAGCGTCCACCTCAGATAGCCCTGGATGCCGAGATAATCGACCATGTAGGAGGCCGCGCTGAGCACGAAGAGCAGGCCCCAGACGAGGAGATAGAGCCGGATCGGGTGCTGCTGTCCGGTATGTGCCTGTGCATGCGCCGTTTGGACTTGTGCATGCGCCGTTGTCTCGCTCATGACGACCTCACCACAGATAGAAAAATGCGAAGATGAAGACCCAGACAAGGTCGACGAAGTGCCAGTAGAGGCCCATGATCTCGACGGCCTCGTAGCGGCCTTTGCGGCTGGTGAAGAAGCCGCGCCGTTCCACGTCGAAATCGCCGCGCCAAACCTTGCGGGCGACGATGAGGAGGAAGATGACGCCGATCGTCACGTGCGTGCCGTGAAAGCCCGTGATCATGAAGAAGGTCGAGCCGAATTGCGCCGCCCCCCACGGGTTTTCCCAGGGGCGCACGCCTTCGGTGATAAGCTTCGTCCATTCGAAGGCCTGCATGCCGACGAAGCATGCGCCCAGAACCGCCGTCAGCAGCATCAGGATCGCGGTCGTGCGGCGGTCGCGGCGATAGCCGAAATTGACCGCCATCGCCATGGTGCCGCTGCTCGAGATCAGCACGAAGGTCATGATCGCGATCAGGATCAGCGGAACGTCCTGGCCGCCGATATGCAGCGCAAAGACCTCGCTCGGATTGGGCCACGGGACCGGCGTCGACATGCGGGCCGTCATATAGGCGATCAGGAAGCAGCCGAAGACGAAGGTGTCGCTGAGCAGAAAGATCCACATCATCGCCTTGCCCCAGGAGGCTGTCTTGAAGGCGCGCTGATCCGAACTGAAATCGGCCGCGACACCGCGAAGACCCGCCGGCCTGAGGCCGGGCTCGCCGTGTGTCTGGACAGGATGTGCCATCTGCAAATCTCCTAGTTCAGTAATGTGCGGCAGAGATCGACGAAATCATTCGCCCAGCCGGCAAAGAGCGCGAAGAGCAGGAGCCAGACGGCGAGCATGAAATGCGAATAGATGGCCGAGAGGTCGACGCTGAGCCGCAGCCTTTCCGGTTGAACGTCGGCTGAAAATGCCCTGACCGTCGTGTGCGTGAGCACGGCAAGCCCGCCCAGAATATGCAGGCCGTGCAGGCCGGTCAGCATGTAGAAGAAGCTGTTGGCGGGATTGTCGGCAAGCACATAGCCGGCTGCCGCAAGCTCCCGCCATGCCTGGATCTGCCCGACGAGAAAGAAGACCGCAAGCGCAAGGCCTGTCACAAGCGCCGGCCGCAGGCTTTCCAGGCGGCCGTGCCGGGCTTCGCGTTTGGCCCATTGCAGCGCGGCACTGCTCAAGGCGAGTGCTGCGGTGTTTACCCAGAGCAGGCGGGGAACCGGCATCCCCCACCAGTCGGCAGAGGCCATGCGCATGAAATAGGCGCTGACGGCAAGGCTGAAGATCGCGCCGACGACGCCGAGAAACACGAAGAGGCCGATCTTCACCGCCGGCACCGGCGGCCGGTCGACGCCATGACGATCCGGCAGTTGCACCGAGCCGGTTTCGAGCCACGGCTTCGAGGTCAGCCGCTGCCCGGCCAGCCACCAGATGATGATGGCGGCGATGGCGGCGAGGAAAAGCAGGATGACGTTCATGCCGGAACCTCGCGGGTGACGCCATCGCTTGCCGGCACATTCTGCGGGATGAAATCTTCCGCCGCGCCCGGCACGCTATAGTCATAGGCCCAGCGATAGACGACAGGCAGATCCTTGCCCCAGTTGCCGTGCGCAGGCGGCGTCTGCGGCGTCTGCCATTCGAGCGTCGTTGCCCGCCACGGATTGCCGCCTGCCTCCCTGCCCCGGAAAAGGCTCCAGGCCAGATTGAACAGGAAGACGATCTGTGCCGCCCCGACGACCAGAGCCATGATGGTGATGAATATGTTCAGCGTATGGGCCGAGGGAGGAACGAAAGCCGTCTCTCCCATCTCGAAATAGCGGCGCGGCACGCCGAGCAGGCCGAGATAATGCATCGGAAAGAAGATGGCATAGGTGCCGAGGAAGGTGATCCAGAAGTGGATCTGGCCGAGCGTCTCGTCCAGCATGCGTCCCGTCACCTTCGGATACCAGTGATAGATCGCCCCGAAGATGACGAGGATCGGCGCGACCCCCATGACCATGTGGAAATGCGCGACGACGAACATCGTATCCGACAGCGGCACGTCGACGACGACGTTGCCGAGGAAGAGACCGGTGAGCCCGCCATTGACGAAGGTGACGATGAAGGCGAGCGCAAAGAGCATCGGCAGCGTCAGGTGGATGTCGCCGCGCCACAGCGTCAGCACCCAGTTATAGACCTTGATCGCCGTTGGGACGGCGATGATCAGCGTCGTGGTGGCGAAGAAGAAGCCGAAGGCCGGGTTCATGCCGCTGACATACATATGGTGGGCCCAGACGACGAAACTCAGCGCGCCGATGATGACGATCGCCCACACCATCATGCGGTAGCCGAAGATGTTCTTGCGCGCATGCGTGCTGATCAGGTCCGAAACGATGCCGAAGGCAGGCAGCGCCACGATATAGACCTCGGGATGGCCGAAGAACCAGAACAGGTGCTGGAAGAGGATCGGGCTACCGCCGCCATGCTGGAGCTGCGTGCCCATCTCGACGATGGCGGGCATGAAGAAGCTGGTGCCAAGCACGCGGTCGAAGAGCATCATGACGCAGGCGACGAAGAGCGCTGGAAAGGCGAGCAGCGCCATCACGGTCGCGGTGAAGATGCCCCAGACGGTGAGTGGCATCCGCATCAGCGTCATGCCGCGCGCCCGTCCCTGCAGCACCGTCACCACATAGTTCAGGCCGCCCATGGTGAAACCGATGATGAAGACGATCAGTGAGCTGAGCATCAGGAGGATGCCCCAGTCCTTGCCGCCTGGCGTGCCTGACAGAACCGATTGCGGCGGATAAAGCGTCCAGCCGGCCCCTGTCGGGCCGCCGGGGACGAAAAAGCCCGCGACCAGGATCAGCACCGCAAGCAGATAGATCCAGTAGCTCAGCATGTTCGCGTAGGGGAAGACCATGTCGCGCGCGCCGACCATCAGCGGAATGAGATAGTTGCCAAAACCGCCGAGGAAGAGCGCGGTCAGGAGATAGATCACCATGATCATGCCGTGCATGGTGATGAACTGGTAATAATGATCGGCATCGATGAAGGAGAGAGCGCCGGGAAAGGCGAGCTGAATCCGCATCAGCCAGGAGAGCACCAGCGCCACCAGGCCGATCGAGATGGCGGTGATCGAATATTGCACGGCGATGATCTTCGCATCCTGGCTGAACACATATTTGGTCCACCAGCTGTGCGGATGATAAAGCTCGACATCCTCGACTTCGGCGGAGGGGATGCTGCCGGATGGAATCTCGACCATGATCTCTCTTCCCTTTCCTTCCCGATGCGGCCTCCGGCCGTCTTCCGCCGGTTAACCGGCCGGCGGCATCCAACCCTCTTCGCCGGCTCAGTTTGCCGGCGGTGGATCTCCCGATGATGCCGTAAGCTGGGTGAATGTCTGCTGCTGATCGAGCCAGGTCTGATAGTCTGCGGCGTTGTCGACCACGACGGTCCCGCGCATCTGCGGATGGCCGACGCCGCAAAGTTCGGCACAGAGAATTTCGAAGGTTCCCGTCCGTGTCGGCGTAAGCCAGAAATAGGTGACCATGCCGGGGATCATGTCCATCTTGGCGCGGAATTCCGGCACGTAGAAATCGTGGAGCACATCGACGGAGCGCAGCAATATGTGCACCGGCTTGTCGATCGGCAGGTGCAGCTCGCCGCCCTCGATGATGACGTCGTCGAGGCCGCTTGCGTCGTTCTTGTCGAGGCCGAGTGGATTTTCGGCGGTGACATCGCGCGTCTCGGCGCGGCCGAGCTTTCCGTCAGCGCCCGGCAGGCGGAAGCTCCACAGCCATTGCTGGCTGACGACCTCCACCGATGCGGCATCTGGGGGCACCGTGATGAACTGTTTCCACACGATGAGGCCGGGCGCCAGCATGGCGGCGACGCCGACCGCCGTTCCCGAGGCGAGCAAGACTTCCAGCCTGCGGTTCTCGGGCTCGTAATGCGCCCGGTTGCCTGGCTTGTGCCGGAAGCGGAACACGCAATAGGCCATGAAGGAAATCACCGCCACGAAGACGATACCGGTGATCCAGAAGGTGATGACGAGCGTGCTGTCGATATAGCTCCAGTTGGACGCGATCGGCGTCCACCACCACGGGCTCAGCACATGAAACAGCACGGAGCCGACGACAACAAGGACGAGGATCAGCACGACAGCCATTTCCGCTCCTCCCTGAGCAGTCGACCGTGAAACCGTATTCCGCAAAAGTCCGTATTTATTATCGCACAGATAGAAAATATCGGCAATTACGGCGATTTAGGCAGGGGCCACATAGTCCGCGACCCGCCATTCGGAGTATTGCCGTCATCTGGAATCTTGCCCGTCATTTGGAATATTGCTTGAGATAGGCGATGAGATCGGTGATTTCCTGATCATCCTTGAGGCCGACGAAGGCCATTTTCGTGCCCTTCACCTTCACTCTCGGATTGTGCAGATAATCGCGCAGCGTCGCCTCGTCCCAGACGAGCCCGCCGTCGCCGGCCGCCTTCATCGAAGCTGAATAGGCGAAATCGGGATGCGTCCCGGCCTTCCTGCCAAGCACCCCGTTCAGCGACGGACCGACCTTGTTCGTATCGGAATCGACGATATGACAGGTCGCGCATTTTTTGAAAACAACGGCGCCCGCATTGGCATCGCCCTCCTGCGCCCCTGACTTACCAGGGGAAAGGGCAAACACGGATGCAGCGATCAGCAGAACAACACGGTAATACACGGCAAACCTCATCCTCCTCAAGGTCGCCCAGCCACTCACACCTTCCGCTCACATTCGTGCGCAGATGGTGGTTGCTACGTCTCAAAGCTTAATCTTTCGCGGAAGCAAGTCAATCGGCTCCCCGATTCGGAGCTGGGGCGACGGATGGGAAGGTCGAATCCATCAGGCTGAGTGACCGTGCCTACTCACCGCGGCAATGGTCTTCTGCGCAAATATCTGGCCGGCCTGCGGCAGAGCAGGCAAAAGCAGTCTGTTCCGGCAGGACGGCCCATGGCAAACTCCGCCGCGAGCGCCGGTGCAGGCGCATCGAACATGACGTCACTGGAGGCTGTCTTGCCACTGAACCGATTGGTGATCTACGCCGGCGATGTCGAGGAAACCGCCGCATTCTACGAGACACATTTTGGCTTCAAGCCCATGCGGCTGACCGGCGACCGCATCGTCGAGCTGGTCGCGCAGGATGGCGGCGCCAATATCATGCTGCATCAGGCCGCCAAGGGGCAGCGCCGAGGCCAGTCCACCGTCAAACTGGTCTTCGATGTCGAGAACGTCGAATCCTTCTGTGCCGAATGCGTCCGCAACGGCCTGACATTCGGGCCGATCCACAAGGCGGACGGCTATGTCTACGCCAATGCAAAGGACCCCTGCCAGAACTCGATCCAGGTTTCCAGCCGGGCCTTCCGGTGAGCACTTGCCGAAGCCTCCGGCTCCGCGCTTTCAGCCGCACAGCAGACTCAGGAGATCCTGCACGTGCCGATGAATGGCATCCGCACCCTCCTCTGCTGAGAGCGAGGTAACATCTAGGTTGAGCGTATTCGCATGCTCGGGATCGAGCACCTGCAGCGTCCGGCTGCGCTCCAGCGAGGCCTCTGCATTGACCGATTTCAGCCGCTCTCGCCGCTCCGGTATCGCCACCCGCCGCGCCAACTCCTCCGCCTCGCAAAGCAATCGCACTGGCACCAGCAATGAGCCCCGCCCTTCGGCAGCTTCGGCAATCTGCCGGAAGGTTCGGTGGCTGCGCTCATCGCCCTGAATGCCGGCATGGGTGAAGATGAAATTGACTGACGGTGTGCTGAAAGCGACGATCGTATCCAGCACCGCCTGCCGCACCCTTCCCGTCTGCTCCCAGATAGCCTCTGGCAGCGGCTTTGTCAGATCGTGATCGAGAACGCCGAGGACCGGATTGTTGACCCAGTGATTGTCGATGATTTTTGCCGAAATGAGCGGGCTCAGCCGCTTGGCGATGGTGAGCTTGCCGGTACCGGGAAAGCCGATGAGCAGGAGGAAAATGCCGATCATGAGAGCACAACTTCGATAATATTGCTTAAGCTATGCCGGCAATCTGACCGCTTGCACCGCCGTCTGCAAGGGGCTTGAGCGAGCGCTTCAATTTCGAAGGGCTTGTTGTCAGTCGAGCCAATTTTCGATGTCGCGGGGACCGCAAACGACCGCCACCACGAAGATGCCATAAGGCATCGGGAAGCCGGCGGCCGGGCGCATCTCGAATACCGGATACCGACCGAAAAGATGGACAGCTTCAACGCCGCCATCGTCGGGACCATCGCAGTGACGCAGATCTTCCGGTAATCTCCGCCTATTTGCACACGGCCCGTCCGCCCCTGCGCGACATGAGATCGAAGTGGAAATGGTTCCAGTGTTCGGGATTATAGCCCGGGCCAAGTACCGTCGTGAAATAATTGCARCTATCGCTGCGCACGGCCTTCAATAGGCGCCCTTCGCGGAAGGAGAACAGCCCCTTCTTGCGCACATCGATCTTGTGGCCGTTCTTCAGCACGAACTTGCCGACATCGATGGCATTGCCCTTCGCATGTTCCGAAATCGGATTGTATCTCTGGCGGCTGTTGTTCATGCGCCGGCAGGAATAGCCGCCGAGCGGCTCGATGGTCTGAATGCCGGTCCAGTAACGGAAGCGGGCCGATGGTGCGAGCTCGTTCTTCACCCATTTGGCGAAGGCGAGTGTCACCTGGCAATTCAGGATCACCGCCGGCTTGACGCCGATGTTGCCGGAGAGGCCCTTCAGCGACACCGGGTATGGCACCTGGCAGGCCGGCCCGTTGGAGATCGGCGGGCGATCCTCGAAGATCACCCCCATGCGTTTCAGCTCGCGCCGGCAGGAGAGTTCCGAGGCCGGCATGGCGCCGGGATCGATGGGCGCTGCCGGCTCGCTCATCATGGGGTTGTTCGGCCGCAGCATGGCGACCTCTTCCGGCTCATCCTCCTCGGGCACGCGCGTCGGCGCCAGAACCGGGCTGCCGTCGCTCCAGGTCCGGGGACCATTGCCCCGCGCGGCGCGCACCGGTGCGCGGCTCATCTGCGTGGCGGCGACCGGCTGCGGTATGTTCCGCTGGTTGAGCTGGGTGGGATTTTCCGTGCCGATGCCGTCGACGACAGGTTCGGTGGCATTGCCCTCGGCGATCTGCTGCTGTTGCTCTTGCGCCAGGCCGACGACCGGCTGATTGCCCGGCCCTGCGCCGAGCTCCTCATCCATGTTGACGCCGCCCTGGGGAACGGCGAGCGGCTGCACGCCGCCCCAGTTGCCGTTGGATGCCTGTTGCTGACGCTGTTGCGCCAAGGCTTCATCGCTATCGATCATCGGCAGGCGCCTCTGCCCCTGCTGCGGCGTGGCCATGGGCGCCGATTGCTGTGCCGGCGCGCGCATCTGCTGGCCCGTTCCGGCAAGGTTTGGCGTATCGAGATAATCGATCTGCCCCTGCGTATTGCCGACGGGCGCGCTGGCGACGGGATAGGGTTGCTGGCTCTGGACCGGAGCCATACGCATGGCCCCGCCCCGCACCGGCGAAATGGAGCTGACACGCGTGCTGCTATCGACATTTTCAGGCGGCACCAGCCCATCGCTGATCGAACAGGTCGTCAACGCCGTGGAAAGCAGGATTGGCAGGGCAGTACGCCGGAGAAGGGAAAGAAACGCCATACTTATCGCTTCCGCATGCGGCCTGTGATCGGAAAACCTCGATTCAAATTTAATTAAAAACGGTGAATGAAAGCTTTACGTGTGGAGATTGGAAGATCGAAGGGCGTTTGCTCTCGTTAGAGAGGTATCTCCACACCGCGGTATTAAAACGTATCCCAGCACATAAGAGCTGTTGCCATGAGCCGGCCTGCTCTAGCTTTCCGGCAAACTTCGAGAGGCACAGACCCTATGACCCCACCCGAGATCCGCATAGAAGACCTCCGCGCGCTTGAAGAATCCCTGCATCGGCCGGAGATACGTCGCTCCCGCGAAGCTCTGGAAGACTTGCTGGCAGATCGCTTTGGCGAATTCGGCGCGTCGGGAACGGTTTATCGCCGCGACGTTATGATCGGGCTTCTGCTGCAGGAAGACGACAGCGCCGACAACGACGAACTGCATTCCGACGACTATGCCTTGACGCCGATTTCGGCCGATGCTGCCCTGCTGACCTATCGCACCTGGCGCCGACAAGCGGATGGATCGGAGCGGCATGTGCTGCGCAGCTCCATCTGGAAACACGATGGACGGCGATGGCAGATGCTCTTCCACCAGGGCACGCCGACCCGGCTATAGCGTCGCAGCTGATTGCCGATTGAGCTCTGGCGATCCGGCAAACGCTGGTCGTTGCTTTCGGACCTATTGGCATCTCAAGCCAGCACCATAACTACTGCACCATGAGCCCGGTCCTTACTCTGGAAAGTCGCCGATGGAAGCAGCGGTAAGCAAACTGTTCGAGCGCTATGAACGCCTTTTCCGGCAGGCTCTCGCCGGCAAAGCCGATATGGATGAGGTCACCTCCCTCTATGCCTCAGACATCATCGCCGCCTCGCCTGCCGGGGTCATGTCTCGGCAAGAATGACGATGAGCTCAAGCGGATGATGGCGCAGGGTTATGAGCGCTATCGCGCCATTGGCACCAAGGAGATGACGCTTCGGCATATCCGTCTCTCGCCAATCGATGAGAGGCACTGTGTGGCGCATGTCGCCTGGAGGGCGACTTACGCCCGCAAGAACCAGCCGGACGCGAAAATCGACTTCGATGTGCACTACCTCGTGCAGGTTTTGGATGGAGAGGCGAAAGTCTTCGGCTGGGTTTCAGGTGACGAGCAGGCGCTCTTGAAGCAAACACGGTATTGGCTGACGCCTGGTGCCAGGCCTGATCTGCATTCGGAGGAAAAACAAAGGGCCGCGCAATGCCGCGGCCCTTTCTCGTCAGATCGTCACCAGCCTATCAAGCAGCCCGGCCGTATCGCGCACCCTGCCCCGTCTGATCGCGCAGGCGGAATTTCGACAACAACGTCCGCAGCTGCTGGCTTTCCTCCGCCAGCGTCTGGCTGGCAGCTGTGGTCTCCTCGACCATCGCGGCATTCTGCTGGGTCATCTGGTCCATGTGGTTGACGGAGGTGTTGATCTCATGCAGCCCGGTTGCCTGTTCGCGGGCGGCAGTCGCGATGGAGTCGACATGGGCGTTGACGCGGTTGACCAGCGCCTCGATCTCGACCAGCGCGTCACCCGTGGAGCGCACCAGCGCCACGCCGCCTTCAACTTCGGCTGCCGAACTCGAAATCAGCGTCTTGATCTCCTTGGCCGCATTGGCAGAGCGTTGGGCAAGCTCGCGCACTTCCTGCGCCACGACGGCAAAACCGCGGCCGGCTTCGCCGGCACGCGCTGCTTCCACGCCGGCGTTGAGAGCCAAGAGGTTGGTCTGGAACGCGATCTCGTCGATCACGCCGATGATCTGGTTGATGCGGCTCGAACTATCCTCGATGCGGCTCATGGCCGAGACGGCATTGCGAACGATCTCGCCGGATTTGCCGGCACTCGTCTTCGTCTCCGCCACCATGCTGCGCGCCTCGTTGGCACGCTCGGAGGCGGTGCGGACCGTCGCGGTGATTTCGTCGAGCGCAGCGGCGGTTTCCTCGAGCGCTGCGGCCTGCTGCTCGGTGCGCTTGGAAAGATTACCGGTCGCATCGCTGATGTCCCGGGCGCTGTCATTGACGATATGGCTGGATTCCGCGATCGCATGGATGACGCCGTTGAGCGCATCGACCGCCGCGTTGAAATCGGAGCGGAGCTTCGCATAATCATGACCGAGATCGTCGATCGCGACCGTCAGATCGCCGGCCGCAAGCCGCTCCAGGCCGGCGCCGAGCACGTGCATCGCCGCCGTCTGGCGTTCGGAGGACGAGCGCAGGCTCGCCTCGTTGCCGCGCCGTTCGCTTTCGATCTCCCGCTGGCGCTCGTCTTCACGAACGCGCAGTTCGGCGCGCTCGGCAACGGAGTCGCGCAGCACGATCAGCGATTTCGCCATCTGGCCGATCTCGTCGCGCCGGTCGGCATCCGTGATATCGACCGAAGCATTCTCATCGGCAATCGCATTCATCGCCGCCTTCAGGCGCGCAACCGGCGCCGTCACGCTGCGCACGATCGCATAGGCGATGGCAAGGGTAACGAGCGCGCCGATGAGACCGACCACGGCCGTCCAGATCGCGTTCTGGCGATAGAGCGCTGCAAGGTCATCCGAATAGACGCCGGTGCCGACGATCCAACCCCAGGGCTGAAAGCCCGCCACATGCGAGTATTTCAGTACCGGCTGGTCGGCGCCCGGCTTCGGCCAGTAGTAATCCACGAAACCCTGCCCGCTCACCTTCACCGTATTGACGAATTCGACGAACAGGAACTTGCCGTTCGGATCCTTGTTCTGCGTCAAGTCCGTGCCGTTGAGCTCGGGCTTGACCGGATGCATCACCATCGTCGGATGCATGTCATTGATCCAGAAATAGCCGGTGCCGCCGCCATAGCGCATGGAAGCGATCACTTCCTTGGCCGCCGTCTGCGCCTGCTCGCGGGTCATCGTGCCCGCCTGCTCCAGCTTGTAATATTTGTCGAAGATGGCAAGCGCCGTCGCATCCATCTGCGCCAGCCCGGCTTTACGCTCGGCTTCCAGCTCCCGATAGGAATAGTTGAGGAAGAAGATCATCGTCGCGGCAAGCACGGCAAGCGCGAACGCGACGAGGCTGTAGAGGCGGGTTGAAATCCTGATGTTGCGCATGGGGTTCCGGCAGCTCTCATGTGTGACAATCATCAGATACTGATATGAGCCGCTTACCGGACGGTAAAACTTGATTAGAATGTGATCAAATAACGCTACGTGAGGCAATCGGGCGCAGCCCCGCTGCAAGATCAAGCATTTGAATTCGAACCGAATTTTAACGGTTGAGATTCTTCTGCAGCCGCCTGATATTTTTTACAGGCGTTGCGCAAACCTGTGTTTTTGCGCCCTTTCCCACCGGCTGGCCTTTGCATTAGGGTGATTCCAGATGAATCACCGGCCAAACGGAGAGCCCCTGATGACCGATGCCGCCAAGCCGACAGGCGAACTGACGCTACGTACGCTCGCCATGCCCGGGGACGCCAATCCGGCCGGCGATATCTTCGGCGGCTGGGTCATGGCGCAGATGGATCTTGCAAGCGGCATCCGCGCCGCCGAGCGCGCCAGGGGCCGCGTGGTCACCGCGGCGGTGAAAGAAATGGCCTTCGAACTGCCGGTCAAGATCGGCGATACGCTGTCCATCTATACCGAGGTGGAGCGGGTCGGGCGCACTTCGATCACGCTGCGCGTGGAAGCCTGGGCGCACCGCTCGCGCTACAATCAGCAGGAAAAGGTCACCGCCGGCACCTTCATCATGGTGGCGCTCGACGAAGACGGCAAACCCAAGGTCGTTCCGCAGGAGTGAGATGATGCAGGCGGCCGCGACACCGGAAGTCTACGTCTACATCCGGACCGTGATGTCGATGGTGATCGGCCTCTCGCTCGCCCGCCTGCTGACTGGCCTCGGCGGCATCGTGCAGTCGCCCGGCAAGTTCAGGGTCTACTGGGTGCATCTCGGCTGGGTCGCCTCGATGTTCCTCTTCATCATCCATTTCTGGTGGTGGGAATATCGCCTGCAGTCGCTCGCCGTCATCTCCTTCGGCGTCTACCTGTTCCTCATCAGTTTCTGCTGCCTGTTCTTCTTCCTCTGCGTGCTGATCTTCCCGACGACGATCGAGGATTACGGTGGCTACGAGGAATATTTCATCTCGCGGCGCAGATGGTTCTTCGGCATGCTGGCCGTGACCTATGTGGTGGATTTTCTGGATACGCTGTTGAAGGGCAAGGCGTATCTGGCGGCACTCGGATGGGAATATCCGGTGCGTAATGCCGTCTATATCGTGCTGTGCATCGTGGGGGCCTGGACGGCGAACCGGCGGTTTCATGCGGTGTTCGTCAGCGCTGGCCTCATCTACCAGATCACGTGGATCTTCCGGCTGTATGATTTCATTTGAGAATCGGAAATTTCAGATGAACGACCTAGACCTGTCGCCGGACTTTTATATCGAATGGTCCGCAAATCAGGACTTCAGTTCTGGCAAAATCTTCCACATCAAAAGGAACAAATGGGGCGGTTCCATAAACAATGAAGTCGCGCTTTTCTTCATCACGAAAGCAAGAGTCCCAGCCGAAGGCTTCTTCCCCCACCAACGACTCGACTGCGTTGTAACCAATGTCAAATTTGTTTCCGAACCGAAGCGACTGGCCCAAAACTTATTTGATACTTTAAGAAGCCGCGGCGCGATCAACGAACCAACATGGTTGAGTTGGCATATTGTGAAAAAGGGTGGCGGGACGCCTATCGGCAATGTTTTCGACCTCGATTAATGCACGGCTTCGCAATGGTTGCTTTTGATGCGAAGCCGTCCACTGGACCGCGTCCGGGACCACATCCCAAGGGTCTCTGCCCGCGCCATCAAGCCCGCAAAAACTGCGATCCCTTGTCAAAGCTCAGCCCCGGAAAGATCTTCCCCGTCAGATCCTCCGCCGATACATCGAACTGCCGGTAGAGCATCGCCGCCGCCAGCTCCCGCACATCCGCCGTCGGCATCAGGTCCCGGTCATCAAGCAGCGCACCATCGGCAAGCCCCGGCCATCTGCCGAGAATACGCCCACCATCGATCGCCCCGCCCGCCAGCACCGCACAGCCACCCGTGCCGTGATCCGTTCCGCCCGAGCCGTTTTCACGCACCGTGCGGCCGAATTCCGTCACGGCGAGCACCACCGTCTTCGACCAGAGATCGGCGCCCATCGTGACTTTCAGCGTCGTGATCGCCTGCGCCAGATCCTGCACCGGCCGCTTGAACTGACCGAGCTGGCCGACATGCGTATCCCAGCCGGTAATCGAGAAGCTGGCGATGCGGTAATCGCCCTTCAGCATATTGCCGGCCAGCGCCGCAACATCGGTGATCTTCTCGCCGCGCTGGCCGGAGGGCTCCGCCATCATGGAAGCGCTGTTCGCGCGCATCGCCTCGTCCATTGCCTTGGCGAAGGGCGGATCGCCGGCATAAAGCCGCATCAGGAACTGCATCTCGTCCTTGGCTGGCCCGAGATTGGAGTCCGATGCCCAGACATCGACATTGTTCGGCCCGGTCAGGATCAACTCGGTGGAGGTGTTGACGTCGATCGCCTTGCGCGCATCCGAACGCGGGATGACGGCAAGCGCCCGATTGAGCCAGCCGGTCTTCTCCTCGGCCACATGCTCGCCACCGGATTCCAGCATGTCCTGCCCGTCGAAATGGCTGCGCTGGTCGCGATAGGGCGTGGAGACCGCATGCACGAAGGCAAGCTCTTTCGTCCTCCACAGCGGCATCAGATCGGCGGCCGCCGGATTGAGCCCGAAATGCCCATCGAGATCGATGAGCCCCCTGTCCGGCGTCAGCGCCAAGGTCGGCCGCAGGGCCGCAAAGCCGGGCTCGGCATATGGCTGCACCAGATCGAGCCCGTCCATCGCCCCGCGCAGCACGATCGTCACGAAGCGCTTGTCACCGGGCATGGCGGCAAAGGTCACCGGTGTGAAAATGGGGGCCGCGGCAAGGCAGCAAGCCGATGTCAGAAAACCACGGCGCGAAAGCATAAACTCTGTCATGACGGGCTCCTAAAGCAATTCCAGCAAAAGTGAGTAGCGGTTTTGCGTCCGGAATTGCGTGAAACAGAGAGATAGAGAATGTTCGTATTTCGAAGAAAACGGATATTCGCTATCGACGGTTGAATTCGGGGGACGCAAGAACCAGCGTCAGCCCGCTCACCCTGTTCGGCGCCTGGGAAACGACACGGATCGTCTCGTCGCGGGCGGCGTCCACAAGCGTCGCCTTCAGAAATTCGCGCGGATCGACATCCTTGCCGAACTGGGCGCTGGCGCGCCGCGCCCAGGACAGCCGCTCGGAAAGCTGGCTTGCGGTAATCCAGGCGGAAAAACTCTCCTCGAAGCCGGCCGGGCTCGGCGGCAGCCATGTCGGCTGGCCCATGCGGCGAAGAGCGCCCTGCCCGAGCGCGCGCGCCATCTGGAACGCCTTGCGCCGCTTGATACGCACCTCGTCTTCAGGGCTCGGCGGCGCCTGCATCATCGCTTGCCCGTCGGTAGCGGGCGCTGCATCCTTCTTCGGCATCGCCATCATCTCGTCGTTGTCGGCATCGTCCTGCTGATAGGCCTGCATGAAGGCCGCAACATCGCCCGCCCCCGCGCCGCTGCTCAGCGCCCGCAGGCCCGTGACGATAAAATCGAAAGGCTGGCGCGCCTTGGCGCCCTCGTCCGCCCAAGCGGCCGGATGGTCGAGCATGGCGCGGTAGACGGCGGGCAGTTCCCCATCCGTCTTCTTCCACGCCTCGCTCATGGCCCGGATCATCTCCTGCGGCGGCTGGTCAGAGATGAAATGCACCGCAAGTTTGCGGCAGATATGCTCGGCCGTCTTCGGATTGACTGCGAGATCGTCGAGCATCGCGAGATAATCCTTGCGCGTGCGCTTGGCCCCGCCATAGCTGACGCCGAGCACCTCATGTGCGCCGGGCTCCGAGATCTGCGGACGAAAAGCCGTCTCCATCGCCTGCTGGTCGACGGTCAGTCCGGTCAGCACCATCGCCGCCGAGCGCACATCGGCCTGCGTATAGCCGCTGCCCGCGCCGAGCGTATGCAGCTCCAGGAGCTCACGGCCGAGATTTTCGTTGAGCCCTTTGTTGCGTTGCATGCCGCCTTTGGAATCCGGGCCCAGCGACTGCGCCTGATCGAGATAGATCAGCATGGAGGGATGCTCGGTGGCGCTGCGCAGCAGCGTCGCAAACTTGGCTCCCATGTAAGGCCGGATCGCCTCGGCCTCGTAGAGCGGCACAATCAGCCGCATCGGCAGGCTTTTAGCAGCACTCGTGGAGAAATGATTAGTCCAGAAAGCGGCCAGCCGCTCGTTGAATCCATCGGGCGAAAGCACCGCCTGCATCAGCCGCGCATTGGCATCCATCTGGAAGAGCACCTGCGCCCGGCGCTGGAGAAGCCGACGCTGCTGCCGGCGATCGAGATCGTCGCCATCGGCCTGCCGGATCTGCTTCAGCCTGTCTTGCAGGTCGAGGATCGCAGTATGCCGCGCCTCGACGCCGCCCACGGGAAAGTCCGGCACGCCATTCGCGCCGCGCGTCACCTGCCCGATCAGATCATCCTTGGTCTGCGGCAAGGCCTCGCCCGGCCGCAGCCCGTAACCGAAACGGATCGCCGCCATCGTCGGAAAAGACAGGCTCATGACCACTCACCTCCTCATCACCTGATGGTGACAAGGTCTCAGCCAATTGCGACGGCAAGGTGTAGGAAATGCGGCGATTTTCCGACATGGACGATTTGTAATCTATTGAAATCGTTGGATTCGAGTTGTCGGTGGCGTCACGCCATTACTTGTGGGTGGGTTTGTCAATTGCCTGTGGAACGGCACCATTGACCGCGTTGTCATTTGGCTCAGCAGCCGCGCGCGACAGACACCACCCGCGGGCTGGACATGTCGCGCGGCTGCTCGCCCTCGACCATCACCCTGTTGCGCCCGGCCTCCTTGGCGGCATAGAGCGCCTTGTCGGCCCGCGCGATCTGCTCATAGAGGGAATGATCGGCCGGATTGGCGCCGGCGACACCGAAGCTTGCGGTGATCTTGCCGTCGGAGCCGATCGGCTCGCCGTCGAAACCGATCGGCTTGCGGTCGATAGCAGCAAAGGCAAGCCGCACCCGGTTGGCGAAATCGGCAGCCGAAGCCAGCGGTGTTGCCGGCAGGAAGATCACGAATTCCTCGCCGCCGAACCGCGCCGCAAAGCCGCCCTCCGGCATCCGCGCCTGCAGCATCTCGGCAAAGGCGCGGATCACCTCGTCGCCGGGCCCGTGGCCAAACGTGTCGTTCACCCATTTGAAATTGTCGATGTCGCAGATGATGACTGCGCCTTCCACCCGGCCGCGCTCCCCGACCATGCGGTCAAAGCCGCGCCGGTTCAGCATGCCGGTCATCGGATCGCGCTCTGCGGCATCGCGATGCGCGGCGATCGTATCCAGCGTCGTTGCCGCAAGGGCCGAAAGCGCAAACATCAGCACCAGGATGGAAGCCGCCGCCTGCATGGTGAAGGCATATTGCGACGAAATGAAATCCTCGTGGCCGCCATAGGATGGCACGATGAAGACGAAGACCACATTGCGGATGACGATATCGGCAATGACGAGGCCGGAGACGGCAAGCAGCAGCTGCGCCATCCGATGACAGGAAAGAGCAGGAAGAACAGCAGCGAGGCGATCAGATAGCCGGAGGGATAACCCGCCTGCAGGATGCCCGAAACGATGCCGCGGCTTTCCTCCGGCACCGTCTCCATGACGAGCGAGGCGCCGACACCCCACTCCCCACCCATGGCGATGCCGTAAAGCGCGCGCAGTACCAGGAACATGGTGAGCCCGGTCGAAAAACCGGTGAGGAAGTCGAAGAGCGAATAGAGCAGCACATCCACCATCAGCGTGATGCGCCGCCCGTAACGGTCTGCCGCAAGCCCGAAGATCAGGGCACCGAGCGCCCGCATGGCAAGGGTCAGAAAGATCGCCACGGACACCGCGGGAACGTCGGTATGGAACTCCTCGGCGATATATTTGAGAACGAAAACGAGAATGAAGAAATCAAAGGCGTCGAGCGTCCAGCCGAGATAGCTGGCGATGACGGTATTGCGCTGCTGCGGGGTCAGCGCGCGCAGACTTGCCAATGCGGACATAAGCATTCCTCCGTCCGAAAGCGGCGGCGAGGCGGGGCAATTCCGGATGCCGTCGGAAGGGGTGCCCAGGGTGGGCATTCGCTGCCGGGAGACAGCGGTGCGGAAACGTCAGGGTTGCTGACTGGGTTCCATCACATCGGCGCGATTGGGGATGCGTGGCTTTGAGCGTTAGCGCGTAGGATACCCCCCTCTGGCCTGCCGGCCATCTCCCCCACAAGGGTGGAGATCGACAAGCGGCGCGACCTTCGCGCATCACTAATGTCGTGCAATTTGCAACGTTGATTGTTTGGGGAAGCCCGTGCTCCCAGCCAATCTCCACCCTTGTGGGGGAGATGGCCGGCAGGCCAGAGGGGGTGCCACGCGGCAGGCCTTAGCGTCTTCAGCAGCGGACGCAGGAGCCCAAGTCCGTGTCACCTTACGAGCGGTGAAAGCCTCCCTCACCGCCCATCAGCCTCAGCCACGGCCCGACATGGAACAGGCTCATCAGTCCATACATGGCCGCCATGCCGCTGAAGGCCGATGCGCCATGCATCGGCATCCCGCCCATCGAGCAGATCATATCCGCCGCCGGGTCGCTTGCCGAGAGCGCGGCCATCACGGCAAAGGTGGGTGCCGCGGCAAGCGATAGCCCGCGCGCGATACCGGGCAGAAGCGGGCCGGCGCTATTGCCGGCCCCCATCTTCGAAGGCGTGCTCATTGCCCTGCCCCGTAACGGTCGTGGTGACGCCACCAGACACCCGTTTCGTTGCGCCCCAGCGGTGCACGGTCGAGCAGCTGGTACATGCCCCAGATCCCGTCCAGCCCGCGGGCATAGGAAGAGTAGCTGTGGTAGATCTCGCCGTCCTGCAGGACGAAGGCACTGAGGCCTGGGCGGTCGCGAGTGTAGGTGGAGATATCGGTGCCCGTCGTTGCGGCCATCTGCGCCACCGGGCCCTCGCCGCCGCGCAGCTCCCATTGCTGTACCCTCTTGCCGGCCTGCGCATCCGGCATCGGTGGTTCGCGGCGGTAGTTATAGTCGATGCTGCCGTCGCGCTGTTCCTGCAGCGTGAACACGACATTGAAATCATGGTTGAAATCGCTGCCGGCCGACGATGCCCAGTCGAAGGTCCAGCCCATACGGCGCTTGTATTCCAAGAGCTTGGCCAGTGGCGCGCGGGAGATGGCGGTAAAGGCGACATCGTGGTTTTCCAGATGCACGGTGACGCCGTTGAAGCCATCGGCGATCGCCGAGCAGGATGGGCAGCCGGCCGTATAGTCTGGCCCGAACATGAAGTGATAGACGAGCAGCTGCGAGCGGCCCTTGAAGAGTGCCGACAGCGGCACGATGCCGGCTTCGGTCTCGAACCGGTAGTCCTTGTCGATCTTCACCCACGGCAGCTCCTGGCGGCGCTCGGCCAGTGCATCGCTGCGGCGTGTCAGATCCTTTTCCTCGTCCAAGAGCGCCAGCCGCGCCTGCAGCCATTCCGCCCGTGTTCCGGTTTTGTGCATCATCATTGGTCTTCTCCTCATTTGCATTGAAACGTCTAAGCCGGCGGGCCGTTGCCTGCCGATGGGGAATAAACTAGGTCTGAATGCCCGAGGGGTGGGAGTTACAAGTGTGACGGGATTCCGATGGACTCGCTGATAACAGCTGCTGCACAGGCGCTGGCCGTGGGCGATGCGCTGGGCGCGATGAAGCGCGTGGCGCTGCGCGACGACCCGCCGGCTCTCGCCCTTCGCGGCATCGCCATGGCCCAGCTCGGCGATCTCATCCGCGCCAAGGCACTGCTGAAGAGCGCTGCTCATGCCTTCGGCCCGCGCGAGGCTGTGGCCCGCGCCCGCTGCATTGTGGCCGAGGCCGAAATTGCCCTCGTTTCGCGCGATCTCACCTGGCCGGAAAAGGCGCTGGAAGGCGCGCGCCTGACGCTCGAAAGGCGCGGCGACCGCATCAACGCCGCCCATGCCCGCAACCTGCAGATCCGCCGCCTGCTCCTGATCGGCCATCTCGATGCCGCCGAAAAGCTGCTCGCCGATCTCGACCCCTCGCCGCTGCCGCCGGCCGCCCGCGCCGGCCATGAGCTTGCCGTCGCCGGTGTCGCAATCCGCCGGCTGCGCACGGAGCCGGCGCGCCAGGCACTGGCTCATGCGGCCGAAGCGGCGCGGAAAGCAGACATACCGGCACTTGCCGTCGAGGTGCGAGATGCCGCAAAGGTTCTGGAAGCGCCCGCCGCCCGGCTGATCGATAGCGGCACGCAACGCCTGTTGCAGCTTCAGGAGGTCGAGGCGCTGCTTGCTTCTGATACGCTCGTCATCGATGCCTGCCGCAACGTGGTG